>JBKPPN010000063.1:0-7464 GCA_046733575.1 Candidatus Methylomirabilota bacterium
GTACGGGGTGACCGTGGGCGGCGACCTGCCGGAGTTCTACGATCTCCTCAAGCCCAAGGACAGCCGGGGAATGCGCGACAACCTCGGCGAATACGTCTACGGGGCCACGCAGTGGGACGACGAGCTGCCCTATCCCGGTCAGAAGGAGTTCGTGGCCGGATATCAGAAGGAGTTCGGCCGCGAACCCGTCTACCACTCCGCCGCGGCTTACGCGGGCTGCCTCATCTATGCAGAGGCCGTGAAGCGCGCGGGCACGCTGGACAGCGACAAGGTGCGCGAACAGCTCTTGCGTTTGGAGACGCGCACCATGTTCGGCGACTACAAGGTCGACGCGGACGGGTTCCAGGTGGCCCACAAGATGGTTCTCTTCCAGTGGCAGGACGGCCGGAAGGTGACGGTGTGGCCGGACGATCTCGCGGCGGGCAAGCCGCGAGTGCCGACGCCGCCGTGGAACCAGCGATAGCCGACGATCGGCGGGCGTGAACGGCATGTTCACGCCCGCCATGCTGGCGCAGGTGGTGGTGTCCGGGATTCTCTCCGGCGCGATCTACGCCATGGTGGCTCTGGGGCTGGCCCTGATCTTCGGCGTGATGCGGGTGATCAACATCGCGCATGGGCCGCTCCTCATGCTCGGCGCCTACACCACCTACCTCCTGTACGACCGGTTCATGCTGAATCCCTACGCCAGCCTGGTCGTGTCGATGCCCCTGGTGTTCCTCCTCGGGGTGCTGCTGGAGCGCACCCTCGTGTTCCGCGTCGTCGATGCTCCCGAGCTTTCCTCGCTGCTCCTCACCTTCGGCATGTCGATCATGCTGATCAACCTCGCCCAGCTCGCCTTCACCTCGGACCTCCGCTCCGTCGAGTACCTCACCGGCTCGTATCTCGTGGGTCCCGTGGCGATCTCGAAGTCGCGCCTCGTGGCGTTCGTCTTCGCCCTCGTCATCACCGGCGCGGCGTTCCTGTTCCTGCAGCGGACGCGACTCGGCAAGGCCATCCGCGCGACGTCACAGAGTCGCGAGGTGGCCCTGGTCTGCGGGATCGACGTCGGCCGCATCCACATGCTGGCCTTCGGCGTGGCCGCGGCGCTGGCGGCGGCGGGCGGCTCGCTCGTCGCGGTGATGGTCGCCATCCAGCCCGAGATGGGACAGACCTACACGTTCAAGTCGTTCCTCGTCATCGTGCTGGGCGGGGCGGGGAACTATCCCGGCGCGTTCGTGGGCGGTCTGCTCCTCGGTCTCATCGAGCAGCTCGCGTCGCTGGTTCTCAGCGCGCAGCTCTCCGAGGCGGTCGCCTACGCGCTGCTCGTGCTCGTGCTGCTGGTCCGGCCCACCGGACTTCTGGGCGGGCGCCAGACGTGATCGGCGCCGTGGCGTGAGGGGCGCGCGTGGTGGACTGATCGCCGTCCTGCTCGTGGTGCTCGTGGCCGCCGCCGTGTATCCCGGCGTCGGTACCGGTTACGGCGTGCGCTTCATGATGCAGCTCTTCATGTGGATCGTGCTCGCCGGCTCGTGGAATCTGATCTCCGGACTCACGGGCTATGTCTCGTTCGGTCACGTGGCGTTCTTCGGCACCGGCGCGTACACGGCCGGACTCCTGATCGCGCGCGGCGGCTGGCCGTGGATGGTGGCGGCGGTGGCCGGCGGCGTGGGCGCGGCCCTGCTCGCGCTCGTGATCGGCTACCCGTGCCTGCGCCTCAAGGGCCCGTACTTCGCCATCGCCATGCTGGGGCTGAACGAGGTGCTCCGCGCCCTCGTGTCGTACTTCGAGGGCTTCACCGGCGGCGGCTTCGGACTGTCGCTGCCCGCGCTTGACGCCAGTCGGGCGCTCTACTACGTGATGGCCCTGTGTGCCGTCGCCGTCGTCGCGCTGACCTTCGCCATCATCACGTCGCGCTTCGGTCTCAGGCTCATGACGATTCGCGAGGACGAGGTGGCGGCGGAGGCCATGGGCATCGACACCGCGCGCCACAAGCTCTACGCGTTCCTGCTGTCCGCGGTGGGGCCGGGGATCGCGGGCGGCCTCATCGCGCGCGACCAGGGCTTCATCGAGCCCGTCAACGTGTTCCCGCTCGCCACGACCATCACGATGATCGTCATGGTGCTGTTCGGCGGGAAGGGGACGGTGTGGGGTCCCGTCGTCGGGGCGGTGCTGCTGTTCGTGTTCCAGGAGATGGTGTGGGCGCGCTTTCTCTATCTCCACCAGCTCCTCTTCGGGGCCATCATCGTGGCGGTCGTGCTCCTCATGCCGCGCGGCGTGCTGGGCGTGTTGCAGGCGCGCTACCGGCTGCCGCGCACGATCTGATGGCCACGCCCGCGCTCGAGGTCGATCACGTCACCAAGCGCTTCGGCGGCGTCCTGGCCGTCAACCGGGTTTCCCTCGCGCTCGACCCCGGACGCATCCACGGGCTGATCGGCCCGAACGGCTCGGGGAAGACCACGCTGTTCAACTGCATCACGGGAATGGAGCGCCTGGACGGCGGCGTGGTGCGGCTGGCGGGCGAGCGGATCGACGGGCTGAAGCCGTTCCAGGTCGCCGCGCGCGGGGTCGGACGCACGTTTCAGGTCATTCGCGTGTTCCCCGAGCTCACCGCGCTGGAGAACCTGCTCGTCGTCACCCGGGGTCCGCGCCCGGAAGCCGAGGCGCGCGCCCGCGACCTCCTGCGCTTCGTCCGCCTGGAGCCGCTGGCCCACGAGTACGCGGGCAACCTGTCGTACGGTCAGCAGAAGCTGGTCGAGCTGATGCGCGTGCTCATGCGGGAGCCGTCCGTGATCCTGCTCGACGAGCCGGCCGCGGGCGTGAACCGCACGCTCCTGAACGACCTTCTCGACGCGGTCCGCCGGCTCCGAGACGCGGGCAAGACCGTGCTCCTCGTGGAGCACGACATGAAGGTCGTCATGGGACTGTGCGAGACGGTGTTCGTCCTCGACCACGGCGAGAAGATCGCGGAGGGCCCGCCGGGCGTGATCCAGTCCGACGAGCGCGTGATTGAAGCGTATTTCGGTCGGTAGCGCGCTCGTGCTGGCGGGCTTCGCCGGCGTGGCCACGCGCCTGGTCTGGCTCTCCCGCGACTGGCCGCTCGTGCACGACGCCCCGATCATGCACTACATCGCCTGGCGCATCGGCGAAGGCGCGGTGCCGTACCGCGATCTCTTCGACATGAACTTCCCCGGCGTGTATCTCATCCACATGGCGCTCCTGCACACGCTCGGCGCGGGCGACGTGGCGTGGCGCGCCTTCGATCTCTTCTGGCTCGGGCTGACCGCCGCGCTCATCGCGGCCCTGGCTGCGCCGTGGGGCGTCGTGGCGGCGACCGGGGGCGGCTTGTTCTTCGTCGTCTATCACGTCGCGAACGGCGCGTGGCAGACCGGCCAGCGCGACTTTCTGCTGTGCGCGTTCCTCCTCGCCGGCGCCCTCGGCGTCGCGCGCTGGAGCGAGCGAGCGCGGTCGGGCGCGCGCGACGCGCGATGGCCCCCCGCCCTGCTGCTCGCCGGGCTCGCGCTCGGCGCCGGACTGACGATCAAGCCGCAGGCGGCGCTGCTCGTCATCGCGCTCGCGGCGGTCATCGCGGCATGCCGGCGGCGGCACGCGGCGTGGCCGCTCGCGACGTTTCTCTGCGGGGCCACCGCCCCGATGCTCGCGGCGGCCGCGTGGGTCGCGACGCTGGGCGGCCTCGCGTCGTGGCGCGCCATCGTCCTCGACTACCTGGTGCCGCTGTACTCGCACGTGGGGCGGCCGTCCTCGTGGACGTTCCACCGCTGGCACGTGTGGATCTTCATCGCGCTCGCCGTGGTGATCTCGCTCGCCCACGCCCTCGCGTCACGGCACTTCGCCACGCGTCACGCCGTCGTGACGCTCGGCATCGCGTACGGCGTCCTTCACTTCGTCCTTCAGGGAAAGGGCTGGGAGTACCACCTGTACCCGCTCGCGGCGTTCGGCGCCGTCCCGCTCTGTTCCGCGCTCGAGCCGGTCCGCCCTCGTCGCCCTCTCGGCGTCGCGCTGGCGGCCTGCCTCGCCGTCGTCGTGGTGCTCCTCGGCCTGAAGGGCGCCGAGGCGTCGCATCCCTCGTGGATCGTGGACAAGGAACGCCGCGTGGCCGCCGTCGTGCGCGCCCTCGACGGACGCCTGGATCCCGGCGACACCGTGCAGGTGCTCGACACGACCGCGGGCGGAATCCACGCGCTCCTCCGACTGCACGCGACGGAGCCCACGCGCTTCGTGTACGACTTCCACTTCTTCCACGACGTGGACCATCCGACCATCCGCGGCCTCCGCGCACAGTTCGCCACGGCGCTGTCCGCGCGTCCGCCACGCTTCGTCGTGCTGTTCGAGGAGGGATGGCCGCGCGGTGGCTACGAGCGCGTGGCGAGCTTTCCCGCCCTGGCCGACGTCCTGGCGAGGTACAGGGTGGAAGACGCGGGCGAGGGCTACCGGGTGCTGACGCGAGCGGAGAGCACCGCGCGGGCGGCGGCGCGATGACGGCATCGTCTGGACGCGACGTCGTCCGCCGGGTCATCCGTGCGTACGACGATCCCGTGGTGCGCGCCTACTGCTGGGTCCGCTTCGGCATCCTGCGCCAGCGTTTTCTCGACGAGATCGGTCAGTACCTGCCGCCGTCCGGGCCGGTGCTCGACATCGGCTGTGGCTTCGGCCTCTTCTCGCTGTACTACGCGCTGACCGCGCCCGGCCGGTTCGTGCGCGGCATCGACCTGAACGCGCGGCGGGTCGCCCTCGCGCGTCGGGCCGCCGGCCGTCTCGGGTGTGCCAACGTCGCGTACGAGGTGGCCGACGCCCGCGACTTCAAGGGTGACGGCGAGGTCGCCGCGGCTTACATGCTCGACATCGTGCATCACATTCCCCCACCGGTCGTCCCCGCGCTGTTCCGACAGCTCCATCGGTCGCTCCCCCCGGGCGGCACGCTCGTGGTCAAGGATGTCGACGTGCGGCCGGCGCCCAAGCGATGGTTCACGTGGGCGCTCGACAAGGCCATGGCGCCGACCACGCCCGTCCACTACTGGTCCATCGACGCGCTGAGCGAGGTGCTGGAGGCGACGGGATTTCGGGTGCGGCGGCATCTCATGGTCGACGTGCTGCCGTATCCGCACGTGCTGTACGCCTGCGAGCGCCGCGGCGAGCGCCCGTCGTGAGCGCGCTGCTGCGCGCGCGGGGCCTGACGGCGGGATACGGGCGGCTGGACATCCTGCACGACGTCTCGATGGACGTCGGCGCGGGGGAAATCGTGGCGCTCATCGGGCCGAACGGCGCCGGCAAGTCGACGGTGCTCAAGACCGTGGTGGCCTTCCTGCGCCCGCGCACGGGCCAGGTGTCGTTCGACGGTCACGACATCACCGGTCTGCGCCCCGATCTGGTCCTGCGCCACGGTCTCGCCTACGTGCCGCAGGGGCGCATCGTGTTCCCCCAGATGACCGTGCTCGAGAATCTCGAGATGGGCGCCTACACCGTGCGCGACGCCGCGCGCGTCGCGGCCGCCCTCGAGCGCGTCTACGCGCTGTTTCCCGTCCTCGCCGAGCGCAGTCGTCAGAAGGCGGGGACGATGTCCGGCGGCGAGCAGCAGATGGTGGCGATCGGCCGCGCTCTCATGACCGACCCGCGGCTCATCGCGCTCGACGAGCCGTCGCTCGGACTCTCACCGAAGTTCGTGACGCTCATCTTCGAGAAGCTGATCGAGATGAAGCGCGGCGGGTACACGCTCCTCATCGTCGAGCAGAACGCGGCGCGCGCGCTCGCGATCGCGGATCGCGGCTACGTCCTGGAGCTCGGGCGAAACCGGTTCGAGGGCGAGGGGCGGCGGTTACTGGCCGATCCGGAGGTCAAGCGGCTCTACCTCGGCGGCACGTAGCGTCGCGTGAGCGGGGGCGCGGGCCGATTGGCGCCCGGGATCGCGCTCCGCCGCCCCGACGGCATCATTCCCGGCGCGTCGATCGTCAGCCGCGCCGTGAGCGCCACCAGTCGACCAGCCGCTCGCGCGGGCTCCGGACGTCACAGGGGAGGCGGTGGCGCCATTTCCTCGCGAAGTGGGCGAGGGCGGTGCGGCGCTGGACGAGATCTGCCGAGGCTGTGACGGGCGCGTCGGCGCCTGTCCTGGTCCCCCCGCCGTGGTGACGGAACGGGGCGTCGACGACAACGCACCGACGGCCCGTTTCCCGGACCGCGAAGGAGAGATCGCGGTCGTAGCCGTGGAAGAAGCCGTAGCTCTCGTCGAAGCCGTGGACGGCGTCCAGCGTCGAGCGAGCGAGGCAGAGGCAGACGCCGTCGACGGCGGCGACCTCGGTGAGCGGCGCGCGGACGTTCCGGCCGTCCTTCAGGCAGTGCACGACGGTGCGGCCGACGTAGCGGCCGTCGCGGCGGACGCGGCGGGCGCCGTACAGGCCGGCGAGGCCCGCGCCGGAGGTGACGGCATCCCGCAGGCGCGCGAGCCACGTGGGCGTCAGCATCTCGGTGTCGTTGTGGATGAAGCAGAGAAGGTCGCCGTGCGCGAGCCGAGCGCCGGCATTCAGCGCGCGGATGAGGCCGACGTTCTCGTCACGGCGCTCGTAGAGACGGCGCGCGGGCCAGTCGAGAGCCTCGATGTAGTGGCGCGTCCCGTCCGTCGACGCGTTGTCGACGATCGCGAGCTCGAAGTCGAGCGTCGTCTGCCGCAGGCTCTCGATGCACGCGCGCGTGAGGGCGAGCTGGTTGTGGACGACCAGGACGACGCTGACGCCGCTCATCCGTGCGCGACGTGGCGCGGCGAGCGACGGCGGGAGAGACCGCGCGGCGTTGGGGCGCCGCGCGTGTTGGCGTCAGGAAGTGGTGGAGCTGAGGGGAGTCGAACCCCTGACCCCAAGACTGCCAGCCTTGTGCTCTCCCAACTGAGCTACAGCCCCACGCGAACGACCACGTTACAGGCGCCGCGAGAAGGTTGTCAATGGTGCCGGTGAGGGGAGTCGAACCCCTACGCCTTTGCAGGCAACGGATTTTGAGTCCGTCATGTCTGCCAGTTTCATCACACCGGCGGGCGGTCGTGGGCGATCGATGCTAGCGCGGCAACTCGGCGTAGCGGATCAGGTCGAGGGTGAGGCCGAGCCGGTCCAGCGTGCTGTAGGCGTCGGGCTCCTCGGCCACGCGAGCGAGCACTGCGCTCGAGCGGGCGATCTCCTTCATGCGATACGCGCAGGCGACGCTCTGCCACGTCTTGGCTTGCCGTCGTTGCTCGAAGCCCCACGCCACGGACATCGTCACGACCATGGCGAGCATGAGGACGCCAAGGGTCTTCAGAGTGATCTCGACCTCGCGCCGAAAGATCCGCATCCCCTCCTCCGGGCCGTATGACGTGCCCGACAGAGTAGATCAGGAAGGCAGATTTGCAAACGGTCGCGATGGCGCCAGCGCGGCGGCCTCGCCGGCGCTCGCCGGGCGGGCGGCGAGCGCGGCGCCCCGGAAGAACGCCGACCAGAACCGGCCCTG
>JBKPPN010000064.1:0-8759 GCA_046733575.1 Candidatus Methylomirabilota bacterium
CTCGAATTCCGGTCGGAACTTTTCGATGTAGGAGATGTAGGGGCCGACGGCGCCGTCGAAGAAGGCGCAGATGGTGGTGCCGGCGCCGCGCTTGGAGAGGTCGAGGATGGTGTCGAGGTCTTCCTTGCGGCCCCGGCCTTCGACGATGCGATGGGCCATCTTGTAGATCCAGCCCGTGGTCTCGCGGCAGGGGGTGCACTGGCCGCAGCTCTCGTGGGCGTAGAAGCGGGCGACGACCATCAGGGCTTCGGGGATGGAGACCGTCTCGTCGAAGACGATGACGCCGGCCGAGCCGGCCATCGTGCCGGCCTTGCGGAGGCCGTCGACGTCCATCGTGACGTCGATCTCGTGCGCGGCGAGGATGGGAGCGGACGAGCCGCCCGGCACGACGGCCTTCAGCACGCCGTTGCCCGCGACACCGCCGGCGACCTCGATGAGCTGGCGCAGCGTGATGGAGCACGACTCCTCGTAGACGCCCGGACGCTTCACGCGTCCCGACACCGAGTACATGCGCGTGCCGCCCTGGGTCGCCGTCCCGAGCTTGGCGAACCACTCCGCGCCGCGGTTGATGATGTGGGGCACCTGCGAGAGGGTCTCCACGTTGTTGACGATGGTGGGCGCGCCGAAGGCGCCCTTGATGGCCGGGAACGGCGGCTTGACCTTGGGCCAGCCCTTCTTGCCCTCGAGCGACGAGATCAGGCCCGTCTCCTCGCCGCAGATGTAGGCGCCCGCGCCGCGGTGCACGACGATGTCGAAGCCGCGCCCGAGATAGCCGGCGTCGTACGCTTCCCTCACCGCGGCGCTGAACCGCCGCCACGGCTGGACGTACTCGCCGCGGATGTAGACGAAGCCCGTCGCGCACTTGATGGCGCGCGCGGCGATGATCATCCCCTCGATCAGCGCGTGCGGATCGCGCTCGAGGAGGTAGCGGTCCTTGAACGTCCCGGGCTCGCCCTCGTCGGCGTTGACGACGAGGTAGACCGGACCGGCGTGGTCCTTGGGAATGAACGACCACTTCATGCCGGTGGGGAAGCCCGCGCCCCCGAGACCGCGGAGGTTCGACTTCTTGATCTCCTCGGTGATGGCGGGCGGCTCCATGGTGCGCGCCTTGTCGACCGCGGTGTAGCCGCCCGTCTCGCGGTATGCCGCCAGCGTGTGCGAGTCGGCCCGGCCGAAGTTCCGCATCAGGATCTTCTCGGCGCTCACGCCAGCGTCCCCAGGATCGCGTCGACCTTGTCAGGGGTGAGATCGACCTCGTACCGGTCGTCCACCTGCATCATCGGCGCGGCCTCGCAGGCGCACAGACACTCCACCGCGAGCAGCGTGACCTTCCCGTCGTCGGTGGTCTCGCCGACCTCGACACCGAGGCGCGCCTTCAGGTGCGCGAGGATGTCCTGCGCGCCGGCCAGGTGGCAGGAGAGGTTGTGACACACGCTGACGACGTGACGCCCCGGCTGGGCCTGGAAGAACAGCGTGTAGAACGTCACCACCTCGTGGACGTGCGAGGGCGGCATCCCGAAGAGCTCCGCCACGTACGCCTCGGTCTCGAGCGACACGTGCCCGAACGTCTCCTGCGCCATGTGCAGCACGGGGAGCAGCGCGCCGCGCCGGTCGGGATAGAGTGACTGGAGGCGCCGCACCTCGCTGAGCTGCTCGGGAGAGAACTCGCGCCTGGTCGGCGTCGTCACGCACGCACCTCGGGGCCGCAGGTCATCGGTCGAGCTCACCGCCGATCATGTTGACGGAGCCGAAGGTGGGGATCATGTCGGCGATCTGACCGCCCACGATGAGCCGGTGCAGCGCGGCCATGGGAGGGAAGCACGGCGGCCGGCAGCGCACGCGGTACGGACGATCGCTGCCGTCGGACACGACGTAGAAGCCCAGCTCGCCGTTGGCGCCCTCGGTGGGAAAGTACGCCTCGCCACGCGGCGGCCGGATGCCGCTGCCGTCCATGATGAGCATGAAGTGGTTCATCAGCCCCTCGATGGACCCGTACGTGTTCTCCTTGGGGGGCAGCACGACACGCTTGTCGTCCGCGTTCACCTCCCGCGACGCCGCGCGGTTCTGTCCCTCCAGGTTGGGCGACAGCGTGATGGGCTGGAGGAGCAAGCCTTGCGTCTTGCCCTGCTTGCCGAGGTCGATGTACGTGGCCGGATCGAGCGCCCGTCCCGTCGCGTCGACGTTGATCGCGCCGCCGGGGATCAGATCGAGACCCTGCTCCGCAATGCGCATGGACTGCTCCATCTCCGCCATGCGCACGAGGTAGCGGGCGTAGTTGTCGCCGTCCTTCTGCGTGGGCACCTCGAACTCCACGCGGTCGTACGCCCAGTGCGGCTGGGCGCGACGCACGTCGTAGCCCACGCCGCTCCCCCGGAGCATGGGGCCGGTGATGCCGTACGCGACGGCGTCCTCGCGCGAGAGATGGCCGACCCCGGCCATCCGATCCATGAAGATCCGGTTCCCCGTGAGGAGCCGGTGGACCTCGTCCAGGACCTCGCGTGTCTCCTTGAACGCCTTCTTGGCCTTGGCCGCGAAGCCGTCGGGCAGGTCGGCCTTCACGCCGCCCACCCGACCGTACGAGATGGTGAGCCGCGCGCCCGTGACATCCTCCACCAGCTCCCACAGGAACTCGCGCGCCTTGATCATGTAGAGGAAGACGGTGAACGCACCCAGCTCCATGGCCGAGGCGCCCACGCACGTGAGGTGATCACACACCCGCGAGATCTCGGCCATGATCGTGCGGATGTACTTGCAGCGCTCGGTCACCTCGATGCCGAGCAGCTTCTCCACCGCGCTCGCGTAGCCGAAGTTGTTGATGAGTGGCGAGACGTAGTTCAGACGATCCGTGTACGGGATGGCGTTGTTGTAACCGCCGATCTCGCAGTCCTTCTCGAAGGCGCGATGCAGGTAGCCGATCTCCACGTCGGCCTTGGTGATGGTCTCGCCGTCGAGCTCGGTGATGATGCGGATGATCCCGTGCATGGCGGGATGCTGGGGCCCGATGCCGACGTGCATGCTCTGCGCGCCGCCGCCGGTGCCGGCACCCTCGCCGAGCATGAACTCGCGCCGGCTGGTGCTCTGCGTCGACTGGTCCGCCATGACTACGCCTTCGGCCCGATCAGCGGCTGCCGCCGGTTGACCGGGTAATCCTTGCGGAGGGGATACCCGACGAACTCCTCGTAGAGGAGCAGACGCCGGAGATCGGGATGACCGTCGAAGCGCACGCCGAACATGTCCCACACCTCGCGCTCGAACCAGTTCGCGATGGGCCAGAGCGGCGTGGCGCTCGGGACGACCGCATCGTCCTCGTCCACGCGCACCTTCACCCGCAACCGGTGGTTGTGGGGCAGCGAGTAGAGGTGATAGACGACCTCGAAGCGCGGCCCGTCCTCGCGACCGGGGAATCGCGAGTAGTCCACGGCGGTGAGATCCATCAGCATGTCGAAGGCCAGTTCCCCGTCGTCGCGACAAGTCTCCAGGACGTTGCGGACCCGGTCGCGCGTCACCACCGCGGTGGCGTCGCCGTGGTCGGCGTGGGTCTCGACGACGGTGTCGCCGAAGCGAAGCTTGAGCGTCTCCAGGAGGGCGTCGGCCTCCAACTCAGTACCTCTGCGTCTGGAGGGCGATCTTGTCCTGGAGTTTCATGAGCCCGTCGATGACGGATTCCGGTCGCGGCGGACAGCCCGGGATGTAGACGTCGACGGGGACGATGGTGTCGATGCCCTGCACGGTGGCGTAGTTGTCGTAGAACCCGCCCGTGCACGTGCACACGCCGAACGCGACGACCCACTTGGGCTCGGTCATCTGGTCATAGATCCGTCGGAGCACGGGCGCCATCTTGTGGCTGATCGTGCCGACCACGAACAGGACGTCGGCCTGGCGCGGCGAGAAGCGCGGCAGCCCGGCGCCGAAGCGGTCGATGTCGTAATGCGAGCACGCGGTGGCCATGTACTCCATGCCGCAGCACGCCGTCACGAACGGATACTGGAAGATCGAATACTTTCGCGCCCAGCCCAGCGCTTCGTCGAGCTTGGACGTGAAGAACGCGCCTACTCCCACTCCAGTCCCCCCTTACCCCAGATGTAGAGAAATCCGAGCATGAGAATGCCGAGAAACACCATCATCTCCACGAATCCAAACCACCCCAGGCTCCGGTAGAGCATCGCCCACGGCCAGATGAAGAGCAGCTCGATGTCGATGAGGATGAAGAAGATCGCCGTCGTGGAGAACTTGATGGCGAACTTCCCCTCCGTCACCTGGATCGGATCCACCCCGCACTCGAAGGGCGCCGCCTTCACCGCCGTCATGCGACGGGGCGCGAGCAGCCGCGGGATGAAGAGCAGCGCGCCCGCCACGACGCCGGCGAACAGGAAGACCATGATCAGCTGCAGCGCGTAGTCCATTTATTCGCGGTCGGCGATGGGAGCGGAGTGTGGGTGGGCTGACACGACATGCGCCATGGATCCGTTCTGCGGGACGGACGGGCCACTGGCACACGTTGCGGCTGCTCTCGTGGCGCTCTCCGTCTGTCTCTTCGCGTGATACGAGCTCCGCACCAGCGGGCCGGACTCGACGTGCGTGAAGCCAACCGCGCGGCCGACATCGGCGAGGTCGGCGAACTCGTCGGGGTGGTAGTACTTCGCCACGGGCAAGTGCTGCGCGGAGGGGCGGAGGTACTGGCCCAGCGTCAGGATCTGGACGTCGACGGTCCGGAGATCGTGCATCGTCTCGATCAGCTCGGCGCGGGTTTCGCCCAGCCCGACGATGATGCCGGACTTGGTGGTCATGGCGGGCGCGACGGCACGCACGTGGCGGAAGATCCCGAGCGTCCGGTCGTAGCGGCCGCCGTGGCGGGCGACCTTGTAGAGACGGGGCACCGTCTCGGTGTTGTGATTGAACACGTCCGGGCGCGCGGCAATCACCGTGTCGACCGACGTCGTCTGTCCCTGGAAGTCGGGGACGAGCACCTCGACGCGGCACGCGGGGGCGTGCGCGCGGACGGCGCCGATCGTGGCGGCCCAGTGGGCGGCGCCGCCGTCCGCGAGGTCGTCGCGGTTCACCGAGGTGATGACAACGTACTCGAGGCCGACGTCGCGCACCGCGCGCGCCAGGCGCAGCGGCTCCTCGCGGTCCTCCCAGACGGGCTTGCCGTGCGCGACCGCACAGTAGCCGCAGTTCCGGGTGCACACGTCGCCGAGGATCATGAAGGTCGCGGTGGCGTCTTCCCAGCACTCGCCGATGTTCGGGCAGTGCGCTTCCTCGCACACGCTGTGAAGATTCCACTCCCGCATCAGGGCGCGCAGCCGGATGTAATTCGGACCACCGGGCGCGCGCACCTTGAGCCAGGCCGGCTTGCGACCGAGGGCGTCCGGGGCCGTCCGATCGACCGTGGCTGGCGTGGTGGAGAGAAGTGGAAGTGACCGTGTCATCGACGAATCTTGCGCTCCCAACCACGTCATTATGCCACACGCGCACAATGTGCGCGGGCGCGGCGGAGCGATCGTTGGTGGTCTCGCGCGCGCCCGCGGACGAGCGGCGCGACCGCGAAGAGACGGCAGGCGCTACGGAGTCTGAACGGCGGGCGTGACGAGCGCGAGACCGGCGTCAGCATCGACGAACACCGGGTCGATGGCAGCGGCGGGCGTCGAGGTCTCACCCGAAGACGGTCCCAGGATCACGACGTCGCCGCCGTTCTGGTCCCACGGTACGACGGCGGTCTCGCCTGCCTTCGCGTCGCGCACCGAGCCGATGACGACGACAGCAGTCAGGAGCACCACCGCCACCGCCGCACCCGCGATGAGCCCGATGGTCTGGGGATCGAACGCTTCCGCCCTGACGGGCTGTGCGACGGTCGCGAGCAGCGCGACGACCAGGACCACGGCGAGCAGGCGCGTGAGTGTCATGCTCCGAGTCTAGCCCGGGAGGTCCGCGGCGCCGTAGAAACACCGGAGACCGGAAGTTGGTGCCGAAGGGGGGACTCGAACCCCCACGGGTTGCCCCACACGCCCCTCAAACGTGCGCGTCTGCCAGTTCCGCCACTTCGGCACCGTGGGCGAGCACCGCGCGCGGGGTGGAACGTCGAGGGAGCGCGCGGCGTCGCGACGAACGAAGCGTGAGTATACGGCTATCGCTGACGCATGACAATGCGACCGGCGCGCTGTCGCAGGCGCGGGTCGAGCGCGTCACGAATGCCTTCACCGAAGAGGTTGTAGGAGAGGACGGTGATGAGGATCGCCACGCCCGGGTAGAACGACAGCCACCAGCCGATCTCGAGCGCGTCCTTGCCCTCGTTGAGAATGTTCCCCCACGTGGCGTAGGGCGGACGCACGCCGAGGCCGAGGAACGACAGTCCGGACTCCGTGAGGATGGCGGCCGGGATGCCCAGGGTCATGGCGACGAGCACGGGGGCCATGGCATTCGGCATGATGTGACGCCACACCACGCGGAAGCCGGTCGCGCCCACGGACTGCGACCACAGCACGAACTCCCGCTCCTTCAGGGCGAGGAACTCCGCGCGCACCAGTCGCGCGACGCTCATCCAGCCAGTCAGTCCGATGACGGCCATGATCGTCCAGATCGACGGACGCAGGAAGGCCAGCACGGCGAGGAGCAGGAAGAACCGCGGGAACACGAGCATGAGATCGACGAGCCGCATCACCGCGTTGTCGACGGCGCCGCCGGCGTAGCCCGCGATCGCGCCCACCGTCACGCCGATCAGCGCTGCGATGCCGACCGAGACGAACCCCACCGCGAGCGAGACCCGGGCGCCGTAGAGCATCCGCGACAGCACGTCGCGACCGAGCTGGTCGGTGCCGAGCCAGTGTCGCGCGGACGGCGGATCGAGGATCTTTCGCACGTCGGGACGATGGGGATCCCACGGCGCGAGCACGGGCGCTAACACGGCCAGCAGGACCAGAACGACGACCACCGCGCCCCCCACGAGGGCGAGGCGATTGCGCGCGAGGGCCTGCCAGAAGCGCCTCACCGGCGACGGCGCCCGGCGAACCGGATGCGTGGATCCACGACGGCGTAGGCGACGTCCGCCACGAGATTCGCGATGAGCGTGAGCGTGGCGACGATGACGAGGTTGCCCATGATCACGGGATAGTCGCGCTCGAACACGGCCTGCCACATCAGCTGGCCCATGCCGGGGATGCCGAAGATCGACTCCACGATCACGCTCGAGCCGATGAGGCCGGGCACCGACAGGGCGAGAATCGTCACGATGGGCAGCATGGCGTTGCGGAGGGCGTGCTTGCCGATGACCACGCGTTCGGCCAGCCCTTTTGCCCGGGCGGACTGGATGTAGTCCTGCCGCACCACCTCGAGCATGCTCTGCCGCATGTAACGGGAAAACCCGGCCAGCCCCCCGAAGGTCGCCACCGTGATGGGCAGCACGAGGTGGCTCACGAAGTCCCACTGCTGCCTCCAGAACGACAGGTACTCCGCGTTCATCGAGCGCAGACCGGAGATGGGCAGCCAGCCGAGCTGGGCGCCGAACAGGATCATGAGGAGGAGCGCGAGCCAGAAGTCCGGTGTGGCGAAGCCCACGAACACGAACACGGTCGTGATCTTGTCGAAGGCGGAATGCTGCCGCGTCGCCGACAGCACGCCGATCGGGACGGCGAGGGCGATGATGATCAGCATCTCCACGACGTTCAGGAGCAGCGTCACGGGCAGCCGCTCACCGATCTTCTGCATCACGGGCCGGCTGTCGGGCGTGAAGGAGCGGCCGAAGTCCAGCCGCACGATGCGGGCGAGCCAGCGTCCGTACTGCACGACGATCGGCTTGTCGAGCCCGTACATCTCGCGCAGCATCTTCTGCGTCTGCTGGTCGATCCCCTCCCCCGTCCGCTCGCCTGACGTCTCCACCGGCTCGCCGGGAGCGAGATGGATGACCATGAACGAGACGAACGTGATCCCGATCAGGATGGGCACGGCGAGGAGGAGCCGTCGGAGCGCGAAGGCGAGCATCTGGCGGCGCGATCACCCCGCCGTGTAGCGCTGCAGCGACGTGGGCACGTACCACTCCGGGAAGTTGTAGCGGATCCCGTTGGGCGACGGGGTGATGCCGTACACCCGCGAGGAGACGACGGGCAGCGCATCGTTGAAGTAGAGGAAGACGAGCGGTTGCTCCTCGGCCAGGATCTCCTGCATGCGGTGGTAGTAGCGAACGCGCTCCGACTCCTGGCAGGACGATCGTCCCTTCTCCAGCAGGTCGTCGACCTCGGCGTTGGCGTAGGAGATCTGGTTCAGCTCGTCAGGCCCCGTCTTCGACGAGTGCCAGATGTTGTACTGGTCCGGATCGGTGCCGACGCCCCAGCCCAGCACGATGGCCTCGAAGCGCCGCTTCTTCAGGTACTCCTTGAGGAGCGAGGCCCACTCGATGATGCGGACCTCGACGTGGACGCCGATCTGCTGCAGCGAGGCCTGGATGATCTCCGCGATCTTGCGGCGCTCCTCGTTGCCCTGGTTCGTCATGAGCTCGAAGGTGAACGGCTGCCCGTCCTTGACGAGGATGCCCTCGGCGTTCTTCTCCTTCCAGCCCGCCTCGGCGAGCAGCGCCCGCGCGCGGGCCGGATCGTAGGGATACGTCTTGACGTTGCCGTTGTACGCCCACGTGCCCGGCTTGTAGGGGCCCGTCGCCTCGCGCCCCATCCCCAGCACCACGCCGTCGATGATCTCGCGCTTGTTGATGGCGTGCGCGAACGCCTGCCGGACCCGCACGTCGGCGAAGCGCTTGTCCTTCAGGTTGAAGC
>JBKPPN010000065.1:0-11218 GCA_046733575.1 Candidatus Methylomirabilota bacterium
ATGCGGGTGTGTTGATGAGTGCGGGGGCCGGTATCTCGGCGAGTTGCTACCGCGCCGCCACATTCGTCGACCGTGTTCTGAAAGGCGCGAAAGCCGCTGAGATTCCGATCGAGCAGTCGACGAGCTTCGGTCTGGAAACCAACCTGAAGACGGCCAAGGCGCTCGGCCTTACGATCCCGAAGTCCCTGTTGCTCCGCGCCGATCAGGTGATCGAGTGAGTTCGACGGACGACCTCATGGCGTCGCGTTCTCGCACCGCGCAGCGGGTCGCACGGGCCGCGGAATACTTGTCACGCGTGAACTTTAGAGAATATGGCTCCGAGGGCGGTTGAAGTGGGTGGGGCGCGGCGAAGGCGATCGCGCCGCGGTGTCTACGCCGGGATGTGCGATGCGGCGCAGAAGCTCTGCGTCACCTGCGCAGATCGCGGCCAGACGGCGGACACGCACGGGGTCGCTCGCCTGGACCGGCACCGGAGGTCTGACGGATCAGGCACGCGCACCGGACGCGAAAGCGCCGCTCCGCGTCCCAGCCCGATGTGACTCTGCGAGAGGTGAAGTGGTGGAGGGTAAGGGATTCGAACCCTCGACCTCGGCGTTGCGAACGCCGCGCTCTCCCAACTGAGCTAACCCCCCAGATCCCGAAGGCGGACGTCAGTGTATCACGGGCTCTTTTTCTGGTTGTCCATCGCGGCGAGGAGCGGGCCGAGCAGATCCATCGGGAGGGGGAAGAACGTCGTCGTGTTCCGCTCGGAGGCGATCTCGCGCATGGTCTGGAGGTACCGCAGCTGGAGCGAGACGGGGAAGCGTGTCAGCACCTCAGCCGCTTCCGCGAGCTTCGCGGCGGCCTGGAACTCGCCGTCGGCGTTGATCACCTTCGCCCGTCGCTCGCGCTCCGCCTCCGCCTGCTTCGCCATCGCGCGCTGCATGTCCTGCGGCAAGTCGATCTGCTTCACCTCGACGTTGGCCACCTTGATGCCCCAGGGCTCGGTGTGCTCGTCGATGATCCGCTGCAGCTGCTGGTTGATCTTGTCGCGCGCCGACAGCAGATCGTCGAGCTCGACCTGTCCCAGCACGCTGCGCAGCGTCGTCTGGGCGATCTGCGACGTCGCGTAGAGGTAGTCCTGCACCGCGACGATCGCGCGCTCCGGATCGATGACACGGAAGTAGATGACCGCGCTCACCTTGATCGACACGTTGTCGCGCGTGATGACGTCCTGCGGCGGCACGTCGAGGGCCACCGTCTGCAGGCTGACCTTCACCATCTTGTCGATGATGGGGACGAGCATGACGAGACCGGGGCCGTTGCCCTGCCCGCCCGGATTGAGGATGGCGCGCGTGCTGCGCCCCAGGCGAAAGATCACCGCGCGCTCGTACTCGCGCAGCGTGCGCACCGACGAGCTCAGGAAGAAGATCACCGCGACCACGATGACCAGCAGCAGCAGTCCGTCCATCATGCCGCGCCTCCCGCGTCCGACTTGACCACCTTGAGCGTGAGCCCCTGCACCGCCACCACGCGCACGGACGCGCCGTCGGGCACCACGTCGCGATCGGCGACGGCGCGCCACAGCTCGCCATGCAGAGCCACCTGCCCCTCGGGATCCAGCGCGCCACGCGCCACACCGACCTCGCCCACGAGCCCGGCCGCGCCCAGCATGGGGCGACGGCGCAACGCGCGCACGCCGGCGCCCATCACGAAGAGGAAGACGCCCGCCGTGATGGCGACGGCGGGCGCCACGACCCAGCCCGAGATGCGAAAGCCCATCTCGGGCGCGTCGAACAGCATCAGCGACCCGATGGCCATCGAGACGATTCCACCGATGGCCAGGACGCCGTGGCTGACGATCTTGATCTCGGCCACGAACAGCACGATGGCGAACAGGATCAGGAGCAGTCCCGCGTAGTTCACGGGCAGGCTCTGCATGGCGAAGAAGGCCAGGATGAGCGAGATGCCGCCGATGACGCCGGGCAGGATGACGCCCGGATTCGACAGCTCGAAGAACAGACCGAGCATGCCGAGCATCATCAGGATGTAAGCGACGTTCGGGTCCGTGATCACGCTGAGGAAGCGGTCGCGCACGGTGATCTCGATCGGCTTCACCAGCGCGCCGCGCGTGGCGAGCACCACCTCGTCCTTGTGCGTCTTCACCGTGCGCCCGTCGATCTTGTCGAGCAGGTCGGGCAGCGATGCCGCGACGAGGTCCACGACCTTGAGCTTCACCGCCTCCCGCTCCGTGATGGAGACCGACTCGCGCACCGCCTTCTCGGCCCAGTCCTCGTTCCGACCGCGCTCGCGGGCGATGGTGCGGATGAAGGCCGCGGAGTCGTTCTCGATCTTCCGCATGCTCTCCTTGTCCACGCTCCCCCCGCCCAGCGTCACGGGATGCGCGGCGCCGATGTTCGTGGCCGGCGCCATGGCCGCGATGTTGGCTGCCATGGTGATGAACACGCCGGCCGACGCGGCGCGGGCGCCGGTGGGCGCGACGTAGACGACGATCGGGATGTCGGCGTTCAGGATGCGCTGCACGATCAGACGGGTCGAGCGCTCCAGACCGCCCGGGGTGTCGAGCTGGATCACGAGCGCCTGCGCGCCCTCCGCGGTGGCGCGGTCGATGGCGGTTCCGATCAGCCGCAGCATCACGGGACTGACCACGCCGTCGATGGTGATAGTTGCCACCGGCCGCGACGCCGCGGCCGCGGGCGCCGCGACGGCCGCCGGAGCGCACAGCAGCGTCAGCACGACGAGCACGACCGTCGCGACGACGGCCACGCGCCGCGCCACGCGCACGCGCTTCACGGACGGAGCGCGAACAGCGAGACGATCTCGAACATCACGTTCGCGGCGAGGAGCGAGGTCACCTGGCCCGGACCGTCGTAGGGCGGCGAGACCTCGACGATGTCGGCGCCCACGAGCGGCAATCCCGCCAGCGCGCGCAGAAGGCTCAGCGCCTCGTACGACGTGAGCCCGCCCACCTCGGGCGTGCCGGTCGCCGGCGCGTAGGCGGGATCGACGCAGTCGATGTCGAAGGAGAGATAGACGGGACCGTCGGCGAGGCGCCGGAGCCGTTCACCCGCCCACGCCGTGCCACGGTCCTTGATGGGCTCGATGCGGAGCACCTCGATCCCGTGCTGATCGTGAAAGGCGAAGTCCTCGGGCCCGTAAAGCGGCCCGCGGATGCCGACCTGCGTCATGCGTCGTGGGTCGATGTGGCCTTCCTCGATGGCGCGGCGGAAGGGTGTGCCGTGGAAGAACTTGCTCCCGAAGTACTCGTCCCACGTGTCGGGATGGGCGTCGAAGTGGATGATGCCCACGGGACCGTGGCGTCGCGCCACCGCGCGCAGGATGGGCAGCGTGATCGAATGATCACCGCCCACGCAGAGCGGGGTCGCCCCCGCGGCGAGGACCTCGTCGAGCTTCGCCGTCACGACGTCGTACGTCCGCTCGATCGAGATCGGCACCACGTCGACGTCGCCGCAGTCCGCCACGCGCAGCCGCTCGAAGGGATGCACCTTGAGCACCGGATTCCAGGGACGGATGAGCGAGGACTGCTCGCGCACCGCGCGCGGGCCGAACCGCGCGCCCGTCCGGTACGACGTCCCGCCGTCGTACGGCACGCCCAGCAGCGCCACGTCGAGGTCCCGCGGCGACGAGGCGGCCGGCAAGAGCATGAAGGTCGCGATCTGACCGAAGCGCGGCGAGACGAACGGGTTGCGGGGCTCGCCCGGACCCATCAGAGCGCGGTGTCGAGCCCCGCCACCGCCTGCGCCAGCCGCTCCACGTCGTCCGGGGAGTTGAAGACGGAGAAGCTCGCGCGCGACGTCCCGACCAGGCCAAGGCAGCGCATGAGCGGCTGTGCGCAGTGGTGTCCCGCGCGCACCGCGATGCCCTCGGCGTCCAGCAGAGCCGCGACGTCGTGCGGATGCAGATCGCGCACGCTGAACGCGACGACCGATCCTCGCGGCTCGCTCGCCGGTGGCCCGTACACGCGGACGCCGGGGATGACGGAGAGGACCTCGATGGCCTGCCGGCACAGCGCGGCCTCGTGGGCCGCCACGCGGGGCATGCCGAGCTTTTCGAGGTACTCGATGGCGGCCGTCAGCCCGACCGCCTCCGCAATCGCCGGCGTGCCCGGCTCCAGCCGCCACGGCAGGTCGTTCCACTGCGCGCGATCGATCCAGACCTCCTTGATCATCTCGCTGCCGCCGCGCGCGGGCTCGAGGTCCTCCAGCACGTCACGCCGGCCGTACAGGACGCCGAGGCCGGTCGGACCGAACATCTTGTGCGCCGAGAATGCGTAAAAATCGCATCCCAGCGCCGAGATATCGACGGGGAGATGAGGCACGGCCTGAGCCCCGTCGACCACCGTGAGAGCGCCGGCGGCACGGGCGCGGCGACACAGCTCGGCCACCGGATTGATGGTGCCGACGACGTTCGACACGTGCGCGAACGCGAAGACGCGCGTCCGCGACGTGAGGAGCCGGTCGACCGCCGGCATGTCGAGGTGCGCATCGGGCGTCAGCGGCACCGCCTTCACGATCGCACCGCGGTCCCGCACCGCGATCTGCCAGGGAATCAGGTTCGAGTGGTGCTCCATCTCGGTGACGAGGATCTCGTCCCCCGGACCGAGCCGCCGGGCGAGCGCCTCGGCCACCAGCCCGATGCTGTCGGTCGTGTTGCGCGTGAAGACGATCTCCTCGCGAGCGGCGGCGTTGATGAAGCGCTGCACGCGGTCGCGCGCCAGCTCGTAGAGCTCCGTCGCCTCCTCGCCCAGCGTGTGGATGGACCGGTGCACGTTCGCGTGAGAGCGCTCGTAGTACCGGCTCATCGCCTCGATCACGCTGCGCGGATGCTGGCTCGACGCCGCGGAGTCGAGGTACACGAGCGGGTGGCCGTTGACGGTGCGCTCCAGGATCGGGAAGTCGCCGCGCGTTTCCAGATCGAGTCTCATGCCACCCCCGTCAGCGCGGTCCGGAGCACGCCCAGCGGCAGCGTGACGCACCGCATGCGCGTCGGCTTCACGTCCGTACCGAGCGTCTCAAGGATGTCCGCGGTGTCCACCGCCCCGGCATCCGTCGTGGTGCGACCTTCCACGAGCTCGGCAAGGACGTCCGCCGACGCCGCGCAGATGGCGCAGGAGTCGCCCGTGAAGCGGACGGCCTGCAGGCGATCGTCGTCGACCCGCGCGGTGATGCGCACGCGGTCGCCGCAGAGCGGATTGACATCCTCGGCCACGGCGTTGGCGTCCGCCACCGTCCCGCGGAAGCGTGGACGGCGCCAGCGCTCGCGCACCGCGTCGCTGTAGAGCGCGCGCGCCCCTCCGGTCATGGCCTCTCCCTCACGCGAGCTCGCCGCGCACCGCGCCCTCGCGATAGGGCGGGAAGCGGTACGCCATGTCGCGGGAGAGCAGTCCGCCGTGGCCGAGCGCGGCGATCTCCGCGTTGCCGACCGTCTCGCCCGCGAGGATGGCGGGAAGCACCAGGTCGAACGTGGTGGCCTGGGAGAACATCCCGCACGTCGGCATGCCCACGACCGACCCGTTGTCCCAGCGCGCCACCCACAGGAGGCTGCCGGGGTGCGCGGGCGCGCCGTGACGCTCCATCCGCGCGCCGAGGAGCGTGAGCCCGCCGAAGACGGGATCGAGCGGATCGAGCGCCGACGCGCCGGCGACGATCAGCACGTCGGCGCCCTCGTCACGGAGTGCGCGAAGCTCGTCGGCGACGGAGCGCGCCGACGGTCCGGCGAAGCGGATCGGCAGCAGACGAGAGCCGAACCAGTCGAGCTTCACCCGCAAGGCATCCTCGAAGCGGGCGCGCTGGCGCCCGTCCAGGCTCTCGCGCGCCACCACGCCCACCACCCGGGGCAGGAACGGCTTCACCGTGATGATGCCGCCCGCCGCGCGACCGGTCGCCTCGATCGCGTCCACCGTCTCCGCCGCGATGACGAGGGGCGTGACCTTCGCCTTGGCCACCGTCTCTCCCGCCTGCACGGGCTGACCGTCGAACAGCGTGAAGACCGCGATGCCCTCGCGGGCATTGACGTCGGCCAGCGCATCGCGCCCGATGCGCAGCAGACCGCGACGCGTGGCGGCCAGGGTCCACTGCCCGCCCGTGTACCCCTTCACCTCGACACCATCGCCCACCACCGCCGACGCGAGGCGGCGACCCGCCTCTTCCTCGTGGACGTCGCCCGGATCGGGCGCGATGACGTGGATCTCGTCCCACGGGGTGTCGAGGAGAACCTGCGCGGCGGCCTCGTCCACGCGGGCGCCCTTGGCGACGGCGATCTTGCCCGCGGCGTCTCGCACGTCGTGGCAGAGGACGCGGCCGACGAGCGCCTCCGGGGTGACGGCACTCTCGCGATGGAGCGCGATGGCCTTCACGACGTGGGGGCGGCGCGTCGCTTGACGCTGAGGGGTTGCCCCGAGCCGCCCGTGCGCGTGGCCTGGATCTCGGCGAGGATCGCGAGCGCGATCTCCGGCGCGCTCCGCGCCCCGAGATCCAGCCCGATCGGCACGTGTACGCGCGCGAGCGTCTCCTCGCTCATGCCCTCCTCGCGCAGGAACTTCAGGATCGTCCCGCCTCGCCGCGCCGAGCCCAGCATGCCGATGTACCCGATCGGCGTGTTGAGGGCGTGACGCAGCACGGGAAGGTCGTACTTGTAGTCGTGCGCGACCAGTACCAGCGCCGAGGAGGCAACCAGCGGGTACTCGACGATCATCTCGGACGGGATCCCGATGCGCAGCTCGTCGACGGCGGGGAAGCGCTCCTGCGTCGCGAAGCGCGGTCGTCCGTCCAGCACGACGGTGCGGTAGCCGAGCGTGCGCGCGAGCTCCGTCAGCGGCATGGCCACGTGGCTGGCGCCGACGATCACGAGGAGCGCCGCCGGAGTGAAGACCTCGATGAAGGCGCGGACGTTCTCCAGCACCAGCGTGCGCGACGCCCCGGCCGCCATCGTGTCGCGCGCCTCGCGCACGAAGCGCTCGTCGAGGAAGGCGTCGCCCAGGCTGCCGTCGACCGTGCCGTCGTCGAGGACGAGGAGCTTGGCGCCCGCGGGCTCGTCGAGCCGGGTGATGATGGCGGCCCGGCCACCGCGGTCGACGTGGGCCCGCGCACGGGCGTGCATCCGCCCGGCCTCGTCGGAGTCCGCCCCGGACATCGGCTCCACGAAGACCTCGATGGTGCCGCCGCAGGTGAGCCCGATCTCCCACGCCTCCTCGTCCCCGAGGTTCATCTCGAGGAGCCGGGGTCGCATCGTGGTGAGGACGTCGGCCGCTTCCTCCATCACCTGCGCGTCGACGCAGCCGCCGATCGTCACGGAACCGAGGACGGCTCCGCGCTCGTCGACGACCATCTTCGCGCCTTCCTTGCGCGGGGTGGTGCCCCGCGTGTTCACGAGCGTGGCGACCGCAACCTTGGACGGAGTGTTCTTGAGCTCGTCGAGCCGGCTGGAGGGTTCCATCGCGAAGTCCATGATACGCTCCGCGCGCGCGTCACCTCAACCGGCGCCACGCCACGCGTTGCAATCCGCTGCAGACCCATCGCAAGGGGTGAGGCGACCGAGTGGTAATGGTCTGCACGATGGACACGGGAGAACGACCGGTGCGACGGTGAGCGCCGGGGGACGGGCGCTCACCGTCCCGGTCCGGGGAACGCGATCAGCTACTGCGTGGCTGCTTGCCGAGCCGCGACAGGCTCAGAAGGACCACGCCGGTCAGCACCAGCATCGCGGGCTCATTCGTTCCTGCGGGAAGATAACCGGAGAAAAAGGAGGACATGAGCGCCTGCGCCTGGGTCGGACCGTGCAGGACCGCGAGGAGCAAGACCATCAGGGGAGCGACGACTCTGCGCATTACCTGGTTCCTCCCGTAGCAACCACACCGGGAGGAATTGCAAAGAGGACGCCACACCCGCGGACCCCGTCAGAGCGTCAGCTTCCCTGCCAGGCTCCGGAGCGACGACAGGTTGTGCGCAGCCTCGAAGTGATCGACGAGCGGAAGCGCGGCGGCCATGCCCCGCGTCAACGGCTCGTACGACGGATTGCCGAGGAGCGGGTTCAGCCACAGCACGCGTCCCGCGCGCCGCTTGATGCGGAGCATCTCCGACGCCAGCACCTCGGGCTCGCCCGTGTCCCATCCGTCGGAGAGGATGATCACGATCGTGCGTCGGTCGACGAGCATCGGCCACTGACGATTGAACTGGGCGAGCGACTCGCCGATGCGGGTGCCGCCCGACCAGTCGCGCACCTCGGTGAGACGCCGGAGCACCTGCTTGTACGATCGTCCCTTCAGGTAATCGGTCACGCGGGTCAGCCGCGTGGAGAACGTGAACGTCTCGACGCGCCCGAACACGTTCTGGAGCGCGAAGAGGAACTGCAGCAGGAAGCGGCTGTACAGATCCATCGAACCCGACACGTCGCAGAGCAGCACGAGGCGGACCTTCCGGCGCTTGCGGCGGCGGAAGCGAAGATCGATCAGGTCGCCCCGAGTGAGGTTGGCCCGCAATGTCCGTCGCAGATCGATGCGTCCGCGCCGCCGCACGGGCCGACGGCGACGCGTCAGCCGACGCGCCAGTCGCTTGGCGATCTGCACGGTGAGGCGGAACACCTCGTCCAGCTGATCGGGGCTGAAGGTCGAGAAGTCCTGCGCGGCGATCGCCTCCTGATCGGACACGGCGGGCACGCCGAGCGGCTCGTCCCCCTCGCCCTCCTCGTCGTCGCCTCCCCACGCGTCGAGCCCCAGCGCCTCGCGCTTCTCGCCCGACGGCTGCGCCGCGGCGTTCCCGTCCTGCGCGTCCGAGGGTGGCACGAGCAGGCCCGGCAGGCCGGTCTCCGACCCGGTGGCCGCGCGCCAGAACTGGTCGAAGCAGCGGTCGTAGACGGGGACTTCTTCCGGTCGCGCGACGAACACCGCGCGGAGCCCGAGATAGATCTCCTGACGATCGCCGACGTCGAGCTGCTCGAGGGCGCGGACGGCGTCGGTGACCTGGACGACGGTGACGGGCAGACCTTCCCGGCGCAGCAGCGCGGCGAAGCGCACCACGCCCGCGCTGAGGCTGCGGGCGTCCACTAGGGCTGTGCGGAGAGGAGCGGGGTCAGGCCGTTCTTGGAAACTTCGGCGCGGAAGCGACGGAGGTCGTCGGCGTCCTTGAGCACGCAGCCGAGGGTCTCGGTCACGAGCGTCTCGTCGAGATGGTCGGCGTGGAGCGACGCGAGCGCCTGCGCCCAGTCGAGCGTCTCGGCCACGCCGGGCACCTTGGCCAGCCGCATCCGGCGCAGTGACTCCATGAAGTGCGCGATCTCACCTGCGAGGCGCCCGTTCACGCCTGCGACCTTGCGCTCGACGATGCGCACTTCCTTGTCGAAGTCCGGATAGTCGATCCAGAGGTAGAGACAGCGGCGGCGCAGGGCGTCCGAGAGCTCGCGCGTCCGGTTCGACGTGAGGATCACGTGAGGCGGATGCTCGGCCTTCACGGTGCCGATCTCCGGGATCGTGATCTGCCACTCCGCGAAGATCTCCAGCATGAAGGCCTCGAACTCCTCGTCCGCGCGATCGACCTCGTCCACCAGCAGCACGGGCGCCTTCGTCTGGCTGATGGCCTGGAGGAGTGGACGCCGGAGGAGGAACTCCTCGGAGAAGATCTCGTGCTCCTGGTCGCGGGCGGGACGATCGGACCGTTCGTTGAGCTTGATGTGCAGGAGCTGCTTCTGGTAGTTCCACTCGTACAGCGCCGCCGCCGCGTCGAGCCCCTCGTAGCACTGCAGGCGAATCAGGTTCGTGTCGAGCATCCGCGCCATGACCTTCGCGATCTCGGTCTTGCCCACGCCGGCGTGCCCCTCGATGAGGAGCGGCTTGTGCAGGGTGGTGGCGAGATGGACCGACGTCGCGACCGGCGCGTCGGTCACGTACTGCGCGGACTCCATCAGCTCCTGGATCTTCCGGATCTCGGGACGCACGAGAATTCATTCTACACGAGCCTCGCGTAGTCCTCGGGCGTGTCGACGTCGTCCGGCATCGCGAGGTCGAACACGACGCGACACACACGCCCCGGGTCCGCCATCACGACGGGCCGCGCCCCGGTATCCCCACCCAGCGCCCGTAACTCGCCGAACACGTCGGCCCGGAACAAGACCGGCGTTCCCTGCGTCCCCCGATACACCGGCGCCACGATCGAGATTCCCGGTCGGAACGCACCGAGCAACGTCGTGTACACGTCATCCGGCACCCACGGTTGATCCCCGAGCGCCACGAACGCCGCGTCCACGTCGTCACCGAGCGCCGCCGCCCCGCACGCGATCGACGTCCCCTGCCCCTCCTCCGGCCGTGGATTGGTCACGAAGTTCACGGGACGACGCGATCCCCGCGCGTCGACGTCGTCCAGCGCCGTTCGCACCGCATCGCCATCGTGCCCTGTGACGATTAGCAGCTCATCGACGTGCGCGGCGAGCCGCTCGGCACTCCACCGCACCACCGCCTTCCCGCGAACGTCGAGCAGCAACTTCTGCCGCCCCATCCGCCGTGCAAGCCCCGCCGCGAGGAGGATGCCGGCGATGCGTTGACGGCTCAGGTCGGACGGCATTCAGACCGATGGAGAAGGCGTGAGTCGCGCGAGAACGGTTCCGTGGACGGCAGGGTCGACGAACGCTTCGGGCGGGTGGGGGCGGCGCGCCCGCCCCCACACCCGGAAAGGACTACGCGCCCTGAGCTCGCTTGACCGCGGCCTCGAGGGCGCGGCGCGCGAACACGCGACAGAGGTGCGACTTGTACTCGACGGATCCCTGCAGGTCGGCTTGCACGTCGACACCGTCGGCGCCCTTCTGCGCCGCCGCATCGATCGTCGCCTGGTCGAGCTTCTTGCCGACGAGCCCCGCCTCGACACCCTTGGCCCGCACCGCCTTCGTCCCGGCCCCCGTGATACCGACGCCCGCCTTGGTGCACGTGCCTTGCTTGTCGAGGGTCACGACGGCCGCTGCGCCGACGACCGCGAACCGCGACGCCGGATGCGGGAACTTCAGATACGCCCCGCCCGTGCCCGCGCCCCAGATCGGGAACCGGATCTCCACGAGCAGCTCGTCGTCCTTGACTGCCGTCGACATCAGCCCGAGGAACCAGTCGTCGACCTTGACGGTACGACGTCCCTTCGGTCCCTCGCACACGAACTCCGCGCCGTGGGCGATCGCGGTGGCCGGCATGTCGGCGGCAGGATCCGCGTGGGCCAGCGAGCCC
>JBKPPN010000066.1:0-9455 GCA_046733575.1 Candidatus Methylomirabilota bacterium
GCCCTGTCGCGTGACGTAGACCTGCTGAGGGAAATAGAGGAAGACGTACGGCGCGTCTTCCATGAGCAGCTTCGAGAACTCCGCGTAGTGCTTCTTGCGCTCTGACTGCGCGGTGGACCGCCGGGCCGCCTCGAGCGCCTCGTCGACCCTCGGATTCTTGTAGTGCGCGAAGTTGCGCCCCTTCCACTGACTCGAGTGCCAGATCGTGTATGCGAATGGATCGGGATCGTGGTGGTTGGTCCAGTTGACGACGATCGCCTCGAAGTCGGAGGCGAACAGCTTCTTGACGAACGTCGGCCAGTCGAGCGCTTCGAGGTGCGCCTCCACGCCGATGCGCTTCAGGTACTCCTGCACGATGACCGCGGTGTCCTTCACGGTCTGGTTCGCCTGGTCGTGGCGCACCGTGAAGCTGAGCCGCTTGCCGTCCTTCACGAGCACGCCGTCGGGACCGGGCCTGTAGCCGGCTTCGGCGAGCAGCGCCTTCGCGCGTCCGGGATCGTAGGCGTACGGCTTGACGCTCGGGTCGAACGCCCAGCTGCCGGGCGGGAACTGACCGGTCGCGACGGCGGCGTAGCCCTGCAGCACCTCGCGCACGATGCTCGGCACGTCGATGGCGTGATTGAGGGCGCGGCGCACGCGCACGTCGGTGAACGGCGGAAGGTCCTCGCGCCAGCCCAGGTACGTGTACGACGTGTTGTCGGCCACGATCACCTTGAGTCCCGGCGTCTGCTTGAGCCGGGCCATCTCCGTGAGGGGTGGGTTCTCGATGAAGTCGACGCCGCCCGCGCGGAGCTCCTGCAGCAGCACGACCGCGTCGGGGATGATGCGGAAGATCAGGCGATCGAGCGACGGGCGTCCGCCGTGGTACGCGTCGTTCGCCTCCATCACGAGCCGCTCGCCCCGGCGCCACTCCACGAGCTTGAACGGTCCCGTGCCGACGGGCTTGCGGTTGAAGTCGGCGCTGTTGAGGTCCGCCGATCGCAGCAGGTGCTCGGGGATGATGCCGGCGCGCGGGTTGACGAGCACGGCGAGAAACGCGCCCGACGGATAGCGGAGACGGAAGCGGACGGTGTGGTCGTCGACGACCTCGATGGGCCGGACCGGGAGCTCCTCCGGCTTCTTGGCGCCCTCCTTCGCCGTCAGCTCCGGGAAGCCGACGAGCGCGTCGAAGTAGGCGCGGTGCGGCGTCGTCACCCTGGGGTCGAGCACGGAGTAGAAGGTGAAGGCGACGTCGCGCGCGGTGAACGGCTTGCCGTCGTGCCACTTCACGCCCTTCTTTAGCTTGAACGTGTACGTGAGCCCGTCCTTCGAGACGTCCCACGACTCGGCGAGGAGCGGTCGCACGTTCAGCGTCTGATCGAGCTCGAGAAGGCTGTCGAAGATCGGCCACTCCGCGATGTACGACATGCTGTCCGTGGCGATCACCGGATTGAGCGCGGTGGCGTCGCCGCTCAGGCCGATCACGAAGTCCTTGCCGGCCGCCGACGCCGGCGCGAGCGCAGCGAGGAGGAACGCGATCGACAGGGCGAGCACGATCAGCTGGTTCATCGTCGTCTCCTTATTGAAGGGGCACCCTGGGAGGTTTCCCCCGGCCGCTCCGGATACCGGACGGATCGCTCAGGATCATCGCGCGTTCTCGGGGTCGATGGCGTCGCGGAGGAGATCGCCGAAGAGGTTGAAGCCCAGGACAGTGGCGAAGATGGCGAGCCCGGGGAAGGTGGCGACCCAGGGCGCGGAGGCGAGGAACTGGCGGCCCTCGACGACCATGTTGCCCCAGCTCGGCAGCGGAGGTTGAGCGCCGAGGCCGAGGTAGCTCAGCGCGGATTCGATCAGGATGGCCTGTCCGAGCAGGAGGCTGCCCTGCACGATGACGACGGGCAACGCGTTGACGAGGACGTGACGTCCGAGCACGCGCGCGTGGCTGGCGCCGAGCGCGTGGGCGGCGTGCACGAAGTCGCGCGTGCGCAGGCTGAGGCACTCGGCGCGGACGACCCGCGCGACCGGCGCCCACGTGACGAGCGCGATGACGAGCGCGGTGTTGACCAGGCTGGCGCCGAAGAGGGCGACGATCACCAGGATCAGGAACAGCGCGGGCACGGCGAGGAACACGTCGGCCGCGCGCATGGCCGCGGTGTCGACGGCCCCGCCGAAGTACCCCGCCACGCTTCCCGCCATCGTCCCGATCACGAGCGACAGCGCGGTGGCCACGAACCCGATCTCGAGCGAGACCCGGCTCCCCCAGATGACGCGGCTCAGGACGTCGCGACCGAAGCCGTCCGTGCCGAGCAGATGCGTCGGGGCCGGCGGCTTCAGGCGGTGCAGCAGCGACTGCGTCGAGTAGCTGTGCGGCGCCAGGGCCGGTGCGAACGCGCCCGCGGCCATCATCACCGCGACGGTGACGCCGCCGAGCCAGCCCCGCGTGTGACGCGCGAGTGCGAAGCGCGTCGTCACCGGTACGAGATGCGTGGGTCGATCACGAGGTAGGCGATGTCGGTCACGAGGTTCGCGAGGATGACGACCGCGGCCACGGCCAGATTGACCCCCATGATGACGGGATAGTCGCGCTCGAAGACTGCACCCACCGCGAGCCGCCCGATTCCCGGCCACGCGAACACCGTCTCGGTGAGGACAGCGCCGCCCACCAGCGTGGGCAGCGAAAGCCCGACCACGGTGACGACGGGGATCAAGGCGTTGCGGAGCGCGTGCCGCCACACCACGCGCGCGGGCGACAGGCCCTTGGCGCGCGCGGTCCGCACGTAGTCCTGACGGAGCGCCTCCAGCAGGCTGGAGCGCGTGAAGCGCATGAGCGCGGCCATCTGGATGAGACCGAGCGTCAGCGTCGGAAGGATGGCGTGTCGCACGCGCGCCGCGACGTCGGTCTCGAGCCCATAGGGACTGAGCCCTGACGGTGGGAGCAGGTGCAGCGCCTCGGAGAAGAGCAGGATGAGCATGATTCCGAGCCAGAAGCTCGGAAACGACACGCCGACGAGCGAGACCGCGGAGCCGACCGTGTCCCAGATCGTGCCGCGACGGACCGCCGCGAGCACGCCGAGCGGGACGGCGACGACGAGGGCCAGAGCCAGCGCACCCCCCGTGAGCTGGAGCGTGGGAGGGAGACGATCCACGATCAGCGTGGTGACGGCGTCGTTCGTCTTGAACGAGCGTCCGAGGTCGCCGCGGAGCGCGGCGGTCGCCCATCCCAGATATTGCAGCGCGAGCGATCGATCGAGGCCGAGGCGATGGCGCACCTGCGCCGCGGCGTCCGGCGAGAGGTCGCTGCCGACGAGGACAGCTTCGGGGCCGCCGGGCGCGAGCCGCATGATGACGAAGAGAAGGATCGACATGCCCGTCAGCATCAGGGCGGCGAAGCCGAGGCGCTTCAGGACGTAAGCGCCGAGCCCGGGCTGCATCGCGTGCGCGACGCGGTCAGAGCGCCACGGTTTCGATCGCGCGCACCTCGTCGTCGGCGAGCGCCACGGTGCGACTGGCCAGGTCCTGCTTCATGTGCTCGGCGTTGCTCGTGCCCGTCAGGGGCAGCATGCCGACGGCCTGCGCGAACCGGAAGATGACCTGGGGCACGGTGGCGCGCTCGCGCGCGGCGATGCCGGCCACGAGGCGGCTGCGGAAGGCCTCGGGGTTCGCGGTGAGGAGCGAGAAGCCCTGGTAGACGATGTCCCGCTCGCGACAGAACGCGCGCACGTCGTGGTCCCACGCGAGGCGAGCGAAGCAGCGGTTCTGCACGAAGGCGGGCGGCTCCAGACCCAGCTGCTCCATCTGCACGAGATGGCGGAGCGAGACGTTGCTGACGCCGACGACGCGCGTGCGGCCGGCGTCACGCTCCGCCAGCATCGCCGTCCACGTCTCGGTGTCGTCGTCCGTCCACCCGGATCCGGACGACGGGCCGTGCAGGACGTAGCTGTCGACGTGATCCGTGTCGAGGTGCTCGAGCGAGCTGGCCATGGACTGTGCGACCTGTGTCGACAGCGGGGCGTGCGGGTCGTAGGGCAAGCGGTGGTCCTGGCCGCCGATCGACGTGAACTTCGTCTGCAGGAAGAGAGCGTCGCGCGTCACGATGCCCGCGCGATACGCGGCGGCCAGCCCTTCGCCGACGCCGACCTCGTGGTAGTGCCGTCGCTGATTCGCCGTGTCGATGCCGCGGAAGCCGGAGCGCAGCGCCAGCTCGGTGAGCCCCGCCGTGCGCTCCTCCTTCCACGCCGTGCCGTAGAGGAAATCGGGAACGGAGGGAGGCATGCGTCAGTCTAGCCGATAGACCCGACGCGCCGTCCCGCTGAACATGGCCTCCTTCTCGGCGCGCGAGGCCCCCGCCGTGACACGCTTCAGCGCATTCCAGAGCCCGGCCCAGCCGATGCCCATCTTGTCCACGGGAAAGTTGCTCTCCATCATGCACCGCTCGGCGCCAAACGCCTCGATGCACGTCTCGATGTACGGGCGCCAGTACCCGGCGAGTTGACTCGACGACGGCGGCGCCGGCACGTCGTGGTACGGAAACGCCGCCAGTCGCATCATCATGCCGCCCAGCTTCATCACCACATTCGGGCACGCCGCGAGGTCGCGGATGCTGTCGCTCCACGCCTTGAAGACGTCGTCACGTTTCCCCGCGTACGGACCGTACCCCAGCGGGCCACCGCAGTGGCCGACGACGATGGGAAGCGACGGACACGCGCGCGCGACGTCGACGATGTCGGCGAGCTGCGGATGGAAGACCCACGCGTCGAACGACAGCCCGAGCGCGCCGACCCGCGCGAGGCCCGCGCGCACGTCGGCGCGCTGCAGGACGTGCGGCCCGTTCGTCGTCGTGATGTTGCCGATGACGTCGCTCGCATCCCAGGCCGTGGAGTACCGGACGCCGCGGAACCGGCCGCCGGCCGCGCGCAGATGGGCCTCGAGCACGGGCTCCACGCGGTCGCCGAGGGCCAGGTCCGCGAAGCCCACGATGCCCGCCGCCACGCGCGTCGGTCCGTACATCCCGCTCTCGCTCATGGCCGCGATCCCGGTGACGAACTCCGTCTCGCCGACCGGTCGCAGCGCCTCGGGACCGGTGGCCCGGTACATCGCGTGGCACTCCATGAACACCGTCGCCACGACGTTGTGTCCGGTGGCGATGTCGGCCAGCAGCTCGTGGAGCAGGTAGCGATGGCCGTTGCGCTCCCAGAGGTGGTGATGCGTGTCGATGATCGGCAGGTCGGGCTCGAGGATCTCCTCGCGCGGCGCGCGAGTCAGCCAGGCGTCGTCCGGGGCGACGATGCGTCCGAACTGCGTCACGCGCCGACCCGGCGCATCAGCTCCGCACAGCGATCGAGCAGCGGCAGCACCTCGTCGGCCTTCGCGGGCGGCAGGTTGAACACGACGCGGGCGACGCCGGCGTCGCGGTAGCGCGCGACGAGGTCGCGGTCCTCCGCCACGCCGAACACGGTGACCGGCATGGTGGCGGGATCACGGCCGGCCTCCTTCAGCATGGCGGCGAACTCCGGGAGCTTGGTCAGCACGTCGCCGTACGCGGGCCGCCGCGCGTGCGGCACCCAGCCGTCGCCGTACGCGAGGGCGCGGCGTGCGCCGTAGGGATAGGCGCCGCCGACGATGACGGGCGGATGCGGCTTCTGCACCGGCTTGGGCCACGTCATCATGGGCGGGAAGTCGACGAAGGCGCCGTGATACTCGGGCTTCGACTTCGTCCAGATCGCCTTCATGGCCTCGATGCGCTCCCGCATCACGTCGAACCGCGACGTGAAGTCCGTTCCGTGGTCTGCCATCTCCTCGGCGTTCCAGCCCGCGCCGACGCCGAAGAGGAACCGGCCGCCGGAGACCTGGTCGAGCGTCGCCACGGACTTCGCGGTCTGGATGGGATCGCGCTGGACGACGAGACAGATCCCGGTGGCCAGCTTCAGCCGCGTGGTCGCCGCGCCGGCCGCGGCCAGCGTCACGAAGGGATCCATCACGTCGTAGTACTTCTTGGGCACCTCACCGCCCTGCGGGAACGGCGAGCGTCGCGACAGGGGGATGTGGGAGTGCTCGGGCGCCCACAGGGAGTCGAGGCCGCGTTCCTCGAGGGCGCGCGCGAGGTCGACGGGAGTCATCGAGTAGTCGGTGAAGAAGATCGCCGCGCCGTATTCCATCGTCACGCCCTCTCCGGTGTCGTCGTGCGCCGTATTCTCACACAGCGCGGCGGCGCGCGGCCTTGACCGCCTCACGCGCTCGGGACTAGGCTGCAACACCCGATGCCCGGACGCGGCACCGCGGTGTCCGGCGCGCGTCAACGTGCGTGACGTCAACCGTCCAGATCAGTCAGGAGACCCGACATGCCAGACAAGACCTACAAGATCATCGAGCTGGTGGGCGTGTCCGAGGAGTCGGTGCAGCAGGCGATCCGCAATGCCGTCACGCGCGCCTCGCAGAGCCTCAAGGGACTCGACTGGTTCGAGATGGTCGGCGTGCGCGGCCTCGTCAAGGACGGCAAGGTCAGCCAGTTCCAGGTCACGGTGAAGGTCGGTTTCCGCATCATGAGCGAGAGCGAGATCAGCGGAGCGTGATGACCACCGCGCTCGCCGGCAAGGCTCTCACCGTCCTCGGTCCGGTCGACGCCGAGCAGATGGGCGTCACGCTGCCCCACGAGCATCTGCTCATCGACTTCGAGGTGATGTTCAAGGCGCCCGCCGCCGCGAGCGACAAGGCGCTCGCGTATCAGCCCGTCAGCCTCGCGAATCTCGGCTGGGTGCGGCAGAACTTCAACGCCAACCTCGACAACCTGCGTCTGCTCGACGAGCAGACGGCGCAGGACGAGATCATGCTGTTCCGTCGCGTGGGCGGGCAGACGGTGGTGGACCCGACCAACGTCAGTCTGTCCCGCGACCCGCTCGCCCTCACGCGCATCTCGCGCGCCACCGGTCTCAACATCGTGATGGGCGCCGGCTACTACGTGGCGGCCGCCCATCCCGCGGACATGGACCGGCGCGGGGAGGACTCCATCGTCGACGAGGTCGTGCGCGAGGTGAGCGTCGGTGTCGGCGACACCGGCGTGCGGGCCGGGCTCATCGGCGAGATCGGCAACTCGTGGCCGTGGACGGAGAACGAGAAGAAGGTCGTGCGCGCCGCCGTCGAGGCGCAGCGTCGGACGGGCGCGCCGCTCATGATCCATCCCGGCCGCGACCAGACCGCGCCCATGGAGATCTGCGAGCTCATCCGGAAGCAGGGCGGCGATCTCCGGCGCACGGTCATGTGCCACATCGATCGCACCATTGCCGACGAGCACCACCTGCGCGATCTCGCCGCCACCGGGGTATGGCTGGAGTACGACCTGTTCGGGCTCGAGACCTCGTTCTATCCCTACAACCCGGCCTTCGACATGCCGAACGACGGCGGACGCATGGCGCAGATCCTCGCCTTGATCGGGCGCGGCCACGCCGACCAGATCCTCATGTCGCACGACATCGCGTACAAGTCCTCGCTCACGAAGTACGGCGGCTATGGCTATCACCACCTGATCGTCAACGTGATCCCGCGCCTCCGGCGCAAGGGTCTCGACGACGCGGGCGTCCGGCGCCTGCTCGTCGACAACCCGCGCCGCGCCTTCGTCTTCGCCTGACGTATCGATGCCGCGCTATCTCTTCGAGGGCTCGTATTCGCAGGAGGGCGCCGAGGGACTGCTGCGCGAGGGCGCGAGCCGTCGACGCGAGGCGGTGGAGACGCTGGTGCGCGAGCTCGGTGGCCGCCTGGAGGCGTTCTACTACGCGTTCGGCGATACGGACCTGATCATGATCGTGGATCTCCCGGGCCACGTCGCGGCCGCCGCCGCATCGCTGGTCGTGGCCGCGAGCGGCGCGGGCAGCTGGCGCACCACGGTGCTGCTCAGCGTCGACGAGATGGACCAGGCGACGCGCACGGGGGTGAGCTACCGGGCGCCGGGAAGCTGATCGTTCAGTCCGTCGGGGCGGCCGGCTGCGTGCCGAGTCCGTGCCGGAAGCCGCCGAGGAGCCGGAACGCGGCGTGGTGCAGCAGACGGTATCTCGGCGTGCGCCAGCAGCGCAGCGAGTGATAGCCGTCGTGCATGAGGCAGAGGTTGCACGAGGTGCAGTCGACGCGTCCGCGGCGGCCGTCCGCGAGCTGCCGCACGAGATCCGGCTCGCGCACGAGCGGGCGCGCCAGCGCCAGGAAGTCGGCGTCGCCGCTGCGCAGGATCTCCTCCATCGTCTCGGTACGACGCAGCCCGCCCACGAGCACGATCGTCGTGTTTACCTTCGCGCGCAGCGCGTGGGCCCACCCCCGGAAATACCCCTCGCGCGCCGGCGCGCCGCGCAGCACGCGATGCAGCAGGAGATCGGCGAGCGCGCGTGATCGATCGACGGCGACGTAGGGCATGGCGGAGTCCGCGTACCCGAGCATGACGTTGCTCGACACCTCGATCGCGTCGAGCCCGGCCTCAACCAGCCGCCCCGCGCGCGGCACCGATTCGTCGAGTCCGAGCCCGCCCGCCACGGCGTCGACGAAGCCGAGCTTCATGCTGAGCCCGTGCGTTGACGGCACCATCGCGCGCACGCGGCGGACGATCTCGAGGGCCAGCCGAGCGCGCCTCCCGGCATCGCCGCCCCAGGCGTCCGTGCGCCGGTTCGTCACCGGCGACGCGAATTCCGAGATCAGATAGCCGTTGGCTCCGTGGATGTGCACACCGTCGAACCCCGCCTCCACCGCGCGTCGCGCGGCGTGACCGAACGCCTCTACCGTCGCGGCGATGTCCTCCGCGGACGCCTCGGCGACATTGCGGCCCGTCATCGCGTTGGCCACCGGCGACGGCGCGAGCGGCCGGTTGCCGGGGACGAGCGACTGACTCCCCGCGTGCGCGATCTGCGCGAAGATCTTGCCGCCATGTCGGTGGACGCCGGCGGCCAGTCGCGCGAGTCCCGGGATGCGCTCGTCCGAGTCGATCGCCGTCTGCCCGCGCTCGTACTGACCGCGTCGCTGGCAGAACATGTGGCCGGTGAAGATCAGCCCCACGGCATTGCGGGCCAGCGTCTCGTAGAGCGTGACGTGCGCGTCGGTGATGTCACCCGAAGGCGGCGCCATGCACTCCGACGTCCCCGCGCGGATGAACCGGTTCGCGACCTCGACAGGCCCGATGCGGCCGGGCTGGAAGAGCGCGCTCGCGGATGGCATCGGGGGAGCGTAGTTCGAGTCGGGCAGCGACGCAATCCGACCCCGAGCAAGCATGGCGACAGAAGATCCTGCCGCGTCCAGTGCGTTCTCTCATGTTGCCGTGCCGTCCGCGCGCCGCACTGTATCTGCGCCTTCACTCGGAAGCGATTCGACGCAGCCGGCGCGGGCATCGTTGTTCAGAACATCCGGGATGGCGAATATGAAACGGACGGCCGCGCATACCTCCGGTTGAAGCGGGACGGGCGGGACGCCTGGCCGCTCAGCCGGCTGCCCAACACCCACTGGTGACC
>JBKPPN010000067.1:0-4988 GCA_046733575.1 Candidatus Methylomirabilota bacterium
GCCACGCGCAGCGTCTTGGCGCGCACGCGACGCGCGGCCTCCACGGCCGCCGGCAGCGCCACGGCGGCGCCGCGGCTGGCGAACCCGCCGACGCCGAACGGCACCTGCGCGCTATCGCCGTGCACGACGGTGATCGTCTCCGCCGGCACGCCGAGCTCGTCGGCCACGACCTGGGCCAGCGTCGTGGCGATCCCCTGCCCGACGGCGGCGATGCCGGAGTAGACGGCGACGTGACCGGTGGCGTCGATCTCGACGCGCGCGTACTCCCAGGGCCCGAGCCCCGCCTTCTCCACGAGCGCGCCGACGCCGATGCCGACGAGCCGTCCCTCCGCGCGCGCCGCCCGCTGCTCGGCGTGCGCGCGAGGGAGATCGAGGCCGTCGAGCGCCTTGTCGAAGGCGGAGACGTAGTCGCCGCAGTCGAAGACCGTCTTCTGACCCAGCGAGGCGCCGCCCGCGTCGTAAGGCATTTCCGCCGATGCGACGAAGTTGCGGCGGCGGAGCTCGAAGCGATCGACGCCGAGGCGCGCCGCCGCGATGTCGAGCAGACGCTCGCGCACGAACGTCGCCTCGTAGCGACCGGGACCCCGGTATGTCCCGGTGGGCGTCTTGTTCGTGAGCACGCACTGCACCTCGCACGTGTAGTTCGGGATCCGGTACGGCCCGGGCAGCAGCGCCGCGGTGAGCTCCGGGACGACCACGCCGTGCGTGCGGATGTACGCGCCCATGTCGGTGGTGAAGCGGTCGATGAGCGCCACGATGCGATGGTCGGCGTCGAAGCCGATCTCGATGTCGTGGTACTGCTGGCGCGAGTGGTTCGCCGCCATGAGGTGCTCGCGGCGGTCCTCGATCCACTGCACGGGACGCCCGACCCGCATGGCCGCCCACGGCACCACCAGGTCCTCGGGATAGAACTCGCCGCGGATCCCGAATCCCCCGCCGACTTCCAGCTCCACGAAGTGGATGAGGTGCTCGGGGTGCCCGATGAGGTCGGCGAGCACGCGCCGGTTGAAGTGCGGCACCTTGGCCACGCCGTAGAGGTGCAGCACGCGCGTCCCCGCGTCGTACATCGCGGTGAGCCCGCGCGTCTCCATGGGCACGCCGGTGTGACGCTGCACGGCGAAGCGCTCGCGCACGCGATGCCGCGCGCCCGCCATGGCGCGCGCGGCATCGCCCTTGTGCGTGTCCATGCGATCGACGAGGTTGCCGCCGATCGCCTCATGGATCACGGGCGCGTCGCGCTCCAGGGACGCGCGCACGTCGGCGAGCACGGGCACGGGATGGTAGTCGACCTCCACGAGGTCGAGGGCGTCCTCGGCCACGTACCGGCTCTCCGCGATCACGACCGCGACGGGCTCGCCGACGTAGCGCACCTTGTCGCGCGCGAGCGGCGGCTGCAGGCACGGCACGATGCTCGGTCGCGGGGCGAGGCGCACGGGAATGTTCCCGATGCCGGCGATGTCCTCTCCGGTCACCACGGCCACCACGCCGGAGAGCGCGAGGGCACCCTTGGCCCGGATGGCGCCGAGTCGCGCGTGGGGATACGGCGAGCGCAGCACCGCGGCGTGCAGCATGCCGGGCAGCCGCACGTCCGCCGCGTACTTGCCGCGCCCGGTGAGGAGCGGCCGATCCTCGATGCGCGGCATCGAGGCGCCGAGGGCGCGCGCCGTCATCGCGGACGGCTCCCCGACGTGACGTCGAGATGGAACAGGCGGGTGGCGTTCTCGCCCAGGATCAGCCGCTCGGCATCCGCGGTGAGCCCCGCCTCGCGCACGACGCGCGCGGGCTCGGGATCGCCCATCCAGAACGGATGATCGCTGCCCAGCATCACGCGATCCGGGCCGACGACGTCGACGAGGAACTTCAGGGCGGGCGCGAACTGCACCAGCGTGTCGTAGTGGAACCGGCGGAGGTAGCCGCTCGGCACCGCCGCGCCGTCGGCGCGCACCTCGGGACGTCCCGCGTGACCGCGGTCGAAGCGACCGATGTGGTACGGGATCAGCCCGCCGCCGTGCAGCAGCACGACGTCGAGGGGCGGGAAGCGATCGAGCGTGCCGCCCAGGATCAGGCTGCCCGCAGCCAGCGTGGTCTCGAACGGATAGCCCACGAGGTTGTGCAGGTAGTGGCGGTCGTACCGCTCCACCGCCTCGAGCAGGAAGGGATGCAGGATGACGGGCGCGGACAGGTCCGCGGCGACCTTCCACAGCGGATCGAACGCACGATCGCCGAGCGCACGACCGAGCGCGTTGGGATCGATCATCGCGCCCCGCAGCCCGAGCGATGTCACGGCGTACCGCAGCTCGTCCCCGGCCAGCGTCGGCTCCTGCAGGGGCAGGGTCGCGAGCCCGACGTGACGGCCCGGCGTCTCGGCCAGCGTCGCGGCGAGCGCCTCGTTCTGCACGCGACACCACGCCGCACCCTGCTCGGCGGGCAGCGAGTAGCCCGCGACGTCCATGAGCGGCCCGAACACCGCGGTGTCGATGCCCTGCGCCTGGAAGAAGGCGAGGTGCTTCTCCAGCGTGTACAGGCCCTCGAGGAGCGGCCGCGTCGCCGGCTCGGCGCCGATGACGAGGCGCGGACGCTCGGCATCGTCCAGGACGCGTACGCCCAGGCGCGCGCCGTCGCGGCGAGCCACGTCGAGCGCGCGCGGCGACAGGAAGTGGAGGTGGACGTCGACGATCACGTCACTTCCACCGCACGAGGGCCGCGTCCGCACGCTGCACGAGGCTCGCGGCCAGGAGCGCGACGAGGAGCACCGACACGATCACCGCGTAGAGATCGGGAATGAGGAACGTGTTCCCGTAGTAGATCAGCCGCTCGCCGAGCCCGACGAGCGAGATCAGCATCTCGCCGACGACCATCCCCTTCACCGCCTGCACGACGCCGAGACGGAGCCCGAGCATGACGGCGGGCAGCGCGGCGGGCAGGTAGATGCGCCCGAACAGCGTGGTCTCGCCCGCGCCGAACGAGCGTGCCATCTCCACGAGGGACCGGTCCGTCGACCGCACGCCCGTCATCGTGTTCACGACGATGACGAAGAACGAGAACATGAACACGGTGGCGGCGACCACGGTGTCACGGATGCCGAACAGCGCGATGAGCACGGGCACCAGCGCGGAGAGCGGCGCCGACATGAGCGCGTTGACCCAGCCGTCGAGCAGGTAGCGCACGGTCCGGAAGCGGCCCATGGCGAGACCGACGACGACGCCCAGCCCCGCGGCGGGCACGAAGCCCCGCACGAGCGAGAGCAGGCTCGACGACGCCGCGTGCACCAGCGTGCCGTTGCCGACGAGCGTCCACCACGCCACCGCGACTTGCGAGGCGGGCGGGACGAACATCGAGACGTCGGCCCGGCCGACCAGCTCCCACACGCCGAGGAGACCGACGATGGCGATGAGGGTCGACACGCTACTGCAGCTTCCTCAGGATCTTCCAGAGATCGTCCACGAGCCGCGCGAACTCGCCGCTCGCCCGCACCTCGCTGGCCTCGCGCGGCCGTGGGAGCGGCACGTCGAGCACCTGGTGCACGCGGCCCGGCCGCGGGCTCAGCACGACCACGCGATCGGAGAGGTAGATCGCCTCCTCCATGCTGTGCGTCACCAGCACCACGGTCTTGCGCTCCTCGGACCACAGCGCGAGGAGATCATCCTGGAACACGCGTCGCGTCTGCTCGTCGATGGACGCGAACGGCTCGTCCATGAGCAGTACGCGCGGGTTCACGGCGAGCGCGCGCGCGAGGCCGACGCGCTGCTGCATGCCGCCCGACAGCTCGGCCGGGTAGGCGCCCTCGAAGCCGGCCAGTCCCACCTTGGCGATGGCCCGGCGCGCGGTGATGTCCCGGTCGCCCGCCGGCACGCCGCGGACGAGCAGCCCGAACTCCACGTTCTTCTGCACGCTGGCCCACGGCAGCAGCGCGAAGTCCTGGAAGACCACGCTGCACTCGCGGCCCGGCCCGGTGACGGTGCGATCGCCCACGAGGATCCGCCCGCTGTCGACGGGCACGAGACCGGCGATCGACTTCAGCAGCGTCGTCTTGCCGCAGCCGCTCGGTCCGATGAGGGTCAGGAACTCCCCCGCGCTCACCTGCAGGCCGACGTCGGCCAGCGCGTGCACGGCGCCGAACGTCTTGCTCACGTGCTCGACCGTGATGCCGACGGCGTCGATCACGGGCGCCACCGGAGCGCGCGGGCCTCCATGCGGGCCAGCGCGGTGAGGCCGACGGCGGCGAGGACCAGCGTCCACAGCACGGTGGCGAACATCCGGTCGTGCTCGAACATCGAGCGCGACGTCATGATGAGGCGGCCGAGACCGAAGGGCGAGAGCAGCAGCTCCGCGATGATGAGCCCCACGAACGCGCGCGAGAGCCCGTAGCGCAGCCCGGCGAAGATCATCGGGAGCGCGCTGGGCAGCACGATGCGCGCGAAGATCTGTCCCCACGAGGCGTCGAAGGCGCGCGCCATCTCGAGGAGCCGCGGCCGGACGTCGCGTACGCCGCCGTACGCGTTCATCACCACGAAGGGCGCGCTGAACAGGAACACGATGAACGCGGAGGACGTGATGCTGATCCCGAGCGACAGGATGACGAGCGGGATCACGGCCGCGGTCGGGAGTGCGATGAGCAGATCGATGTAGACGCGCGCCACCCGACCGACGGGTCGCACCACGCCCATGAGCAACCCGAACGGCACGCCGACGAGCACGGCCGTCCCGAACCCGAGGGCGAGGGACTGCAGGCTGATGACGGTGGCCTGCAGGAGCGCGCCGGAGCCGAGGAGAGCGCCGAGCGCGACGGCCGTGGCCCACGGCGAGGGAAAGTTGAAGCTGATGGGCTTCCACGCTGCCCACTGCCACAGCAGGAGGAACGCGACGACCGAGGCGACGCGCAGGAGGACGACCACTACAGTCTGCCGATCTCCTTCAGGACGGCGTCGAGCGGCGCGGTGTCGAAGAACTGCTCCGGCTTCCACTTGCTCGCCGGCCCCGTGAGCCCG
>JBKPPN010000068.1:0-6744 GCA_046733575.1 Candidatus Methylomirabilota bacterium
GTGTACGGCTCGGGCGGCATGGCGGAGTCGCCGAAGCCAGGCAGATCGGCGGCCAGCACGCGCCGTCGCTCGGACAGCGCGGGAATGTTGCGTAGCCAGTGCGTCCACGAGCCCGCCGCACCGTGAAGGACCACGAGCGGCAGACCGGGCGCGCTCGGGTTCCACGTTCGCCACACCATCGCGCCGCTTCCGCACGCGGTCGTGGTCTTCGTCGCGAGGGCGTCGAGGCGCGCGACCAGCGAGGCGGCCGTCTCGCGGCGGGCCGTCGCGCGGGCGAGACCGGGAGACGCGGTCACCGGTTCTCGATGATGCGGCTCACGACCGTGTAGTACTCCTCGCTGTAGCCCGCTGCCTTCGCCTTCTCCATGAGTCGCCGCGTGGTCGTGGCGCCCTCGAGCGTGACTCCGCAGGACTCGGCGAGCGCGATCGCGTAGGACAGATCCTTCAGGATGTAGGTGACGGGGAATGCGCCCTCCGCGGGATGACGGTCGGGCAGGATCGACTTCATCCCGTGATTGCGGAGCACGAAGCTGTCCGCCGATCCCTTGGCGAGGGTCTCGAACAGCACCTTCGGATCGACGGCGCCCGAGGCGCGCGCCACCGCCATCGCCTCCGCGATGGCGACGACCGTCTCGGCCACCACCATGTTGTTCATCAGCTTCACGGCTTGCCCCGCCCCGACGGGTCCGCAGTGCGTGATCTCGGTGGCCATGCACGCGAGGAGCGGACGGAGTCGCGCGAAGATTGCGGGGTCGCCGCCCACCATGATGCTCAGCGTGCCGTCCTTCGCCGCCTGCGCGGTGCGCGCAACGGGCGCGTCGGCGAAGTCGGCCCCGCGCGCGGCGAATGCGCCGTCGAGCTCCTTCGCGAGCGGCACCGGGCTGGTGCTGCAGTCGACGACGAGCTGCCCGCGGCGAGCGTGCTCGACCAGCCCGTCGGGGCCGAGACACACCGCGCGCACCTGCGGCTCGCCGGGGAGGGAGAGGAAGACGATGTCCGCGCGTCGCGCCACGTCGGCCACGGAGTCGGCGATCGTCACGCCGTCGGTGGCGAGCGCGCGAAGCGGCTCGGCGCGCGTGTCGAACGCGATGAGCTTCTCGCCCGATTTCTTCGCCAGGTTGCGACACATGGGCTCGCCCATCACGCCGAGTCCGATGAACCCGATCATCACGCGCCTCCTGGCCCCCATAGTATCCTCGCCGCATGGGAACCCCCGTCTTCCGCGGCTACGATCGCGAGGCGCTCGATCGCGAGTACGACAATCGCCGCAAGGTCCCCAGCGCCGCCGAGATGCTCGGATGGTACGCGGGCGAGAGCGAGGCGGCGCGGCGCGCGATGCACTGGCGCATCGACTTGCCCTATGGCACCGCAGCCGGCGAGCGTCTCGACGTGCTGCCCGCCGCGCGCACGGGGTCACCGGTGCAGGTGTTCATCCACGGCGGCTACTGGCATCGCCTGGACAAGGCCGACTTCAGCTACGTGGCGCGCGGCTTCGCGCCGTCGGGCGTGGCGGTGGTGGTGATCAACTACACGCTGATGCCGCACGTGTCCATGGACGAGCTCGTGCAGCAGTGCCGCGCATCGATCGCGTGGGTGTACCGCAACGCCGCCACGTTCGGCGGCGACCGCAACCGCATCTTCATCTCCGGCCACTCCGCGGGCGGCCACCTCGTGGCGATGCTGATGGCCACGGACTGGTCGGCCTTCGGCGCGCCGGTCGACGTCGTCAAGGGCGGTTGCGGGATCAGCGGCCTCTACGACCTCGAGCCCATCCGTCTCTGCTACCTGAACGACGTCCTGAAGCTGAGCGAGGACGACGCGCGCCGCAACAGTCCCGTGCTCCTCCCTGCCCCGCGCGCGGGCTCGCTGCTGCTCGCGGTCGGCGAGCTCGAGGGCCCGGAGTATCACCGCCAGACCGAGGACCTGGCCACGGCGTGGCGCAAGCAGGGCTTCAACCCCGAGGTGATCCGCATGCCGGGGGACGACCACTTCAGCATCGCGGCGAAGCTCGGCGATCCCGCCAGCGCGCTGAGCCGCGCGATCCTGCGGCAGATGGGAGTGTGACGATGCCGCGCATCATCGACATCTCGATGCACCTGGAGAACGACGTCGTCTCCGACCCGCCCGGCTACGGCCCGAAGATCGAGTACCTCGACCACAAGACGACGGCCTCCGACGTCGCGAAGTTCTTCCCCGGGCTGAAGGAGCAGGAGCTGCCGGACGGCGAGGGCTGGGCCATCGAGTGGATCCGCCTCATGACGCACAACGGCACACACCTCGACGCGCCCTACCACTTCGCCTCCACCATGGACCGCGGCCAGCGCGCCATCACCATCGACGAGGTGCCGCTCGACTGGTGCTTCCGTCCCGGCGTGAAGCTCGACTTCCGTGATCGCGTCGACGGTCACGTCGTGACGGCGGAGGAAGTGGAGACGGAGCTGAAGCGCATCCGACACACGCTGCAGCCGATGGAGATCGTGCTCGTCAACACGCGCGCCGGATCGCGGTACGGCACGAACGACTACGTGTCGGCCGGCGCGGGGATGGGCCGCGAGGCGACGCTCTACCTGCTCGAGCGCGGCGTGCGCGTCACCGGGACCGACGCATGGAGCTGGGACGCGCCGTTCGTGCACACCAAGACGAAGTTCGAGGATTCACACGACCCGAGCCTCATCTGGGAAGGCCACAAGGCCGGACGCGAGATCGGCTACTGCCACCTCGAGAAGCTGCACAACCTGGAAGCGCTGCCCGCCGACGGCTTCACGGTGGCGTGCTTCCCGGTGAAGATCCGCGGCGCGTCCGCGGGCTGGACGCGCGCCGTCGCGATTCTCGACGCCTGAGCGGACGGCGTCCGCTCAGGCCGCTTCCTTCCGGACGCCCGTCATGATGAGCGCGATCAGCTCGACCTGGCTCAGCAGCTCGAGATCAGCCGTGGAATCGACCAGCCCGTACGCGCGGATGATGGCGCGCAGGTGCCGCGCGCTCAGCGCGCCGAGCTGCTGCCGCAGCAGATCCTCGCCTTTCCCGTAGACCGAGTACGGATCGAGGACGGGCCGCGCGACGTCGGGCTCGTCCGCCGACGTACGGGCCGGCGCCGGCCCGTCGTAGGCGGGCGGCTCCAGCGGCGGCGGCACCGGCCGGACGACGCGGGTGACGCTCCGCTCGAGCGCGCCTTCCAGGTACACGGGTGTGAGACCGGTCGCCCAGTACTCGAGGTCGGTGAGGTTCGGTTGCGTCGTCTCGCGCGCCGACGGGATCACGGGGCCACCGTCCGCCGGAACGAACTCGAGCCAGCCTTCCCACGTGTTGCCGGTCAGTGGCCGGCCGCACGCTCGCGCGCGGTACTGCTGGCCGTTCCACAGCAGACGAGTCTGGTACTCGAGCAGTGTCGTCGCCATGCCAATGCCCGAAGCAACGCCCGTGCCCGCGACTCTCAGCGCTGCGCCAGCACGACGAGAGTGTTCGCGAGGTGACGCGCGAGCCCGGCGCGGTCGAGGACCAGATCGGCACGCCGAAGGATCGTGAACGCGCGCGCGGTGATGCGCGACACGCGCGGACGGTGCAGCACCGTGGACGGGATCACGTTGGTCAGCGCGTGGATCCCCCAGGCCCGTCGCCGCGTGAGCCCGGCCGACCGCACCATCGTGTCGATCTCGGACAGCGTGAAGAACCGGAGCCGACCGTACGCCGGGTACGACGCCACGAAGCCGTCGCGCAGCGGCCGCCGAAGGTAGGACCAGACCTCGGCCGCCGACACGTCGTAGCCCATGCGGTTGCCCGCGACGCCGCTCGCCAGCATCCAGAGGAGATCGAGGCTCCACTTGTGCTCGACGTCCAGCAGGAGCCGACCGCCCGGACGCAGCACGCGCGCCAGCTCGGCGAGCGCGCGCGCGGGCGCGTCGACGAAGCTGAGCGTGCTGCCGCAGCAGGTGACGACGTCGAACGCGGCGTCCGCGTACGGCAGGCGCTCGACGTCGCCGACGGCGATGCGCGCCTCGCCGACGCGGTCGCGGGCAACCGCGAGCAGCTTCGACGAGAGGTCGACGCCGTGCACCTCGTAGCCGAGGTCGGCGAGGACCGCGGCCTGGAATCCGGTGCCGCAGCCGGCGTCGAGCGCGCGCGGACGCGTGCGTCCCCGCGGCGGCGCGAGCACCTCGCGTAGAATCGCGTGCAGCGTCGCGTAGAGGTGCTCGTACCACGGCTCGAGCTCCTCGTACGAGTCGGCCATCGCGTCGAACAGGCGAGCGACCTCGGAGCTCACGGTGACCAGCAGTCTACGCGGGGGACGATCATGACGGAGCGGCTCGAGCGAGACCCCGGCCCGCTGCGCGCGGCGATGCACGTGGTCGACCCCGGCCCGGGCGGATCCGTGAGCGCGCTCCTCGACCGCATGCGCGCCTCGGCCTTCCAGGGCCGCAAGCTCGGCGAGGCCTTCGAGGCGTGGAAGCGCATGATCGACGGCGACACGCTGATCTGCGCCGGACTGGCCGGCTCGATGGCGAGCGCCGGCCTCGGTCCCCTCGTCGCGTGGCTCGTCGAGCGCGGCTACGTCGACCTCATCGCCTCCACCGCGGCCAACGTCACCGAGGACCTGCTGGAGGCGCGCGGCGCCACGTTCCACCATGTCGATCCCGAGCACGTGGACGACCGCGCGCTGTGGCAGCGCGGGCTCTACCGCTTCTACGACCACGTGGTGAGCGCGGCGGAGTACGACAAGATGGAAGACTTCACGAGCGAGTTCTTCGACGACCTGGCGGATCGCTGGCCCGCGCCCACGATCCCCGCGGTGACGTTCGTGCACGAGTACGGCGCGTGGCTCGACCGCCAGGGACTGGGCGGCGCAGTGGCCGCCACGTGCGCGCGGCTCGGCGTGCCGCTCTTCGTGCCCGCCGCCCACGACGGCCCGCTCGCCGAGGGCTACCGCACCGCCCGGCGCAAGGGCCCGGTGGTGGACTTCTTCAAGGACTACGAGATCGCGCTCGCGATCATGGACGACTTCATGGCGCCCGGCCGTGGCACGTCGGCCATCTTCCTGGGCGGCGGCGTGCCCAAGGACTTCATCCAGATCATCGCCACCAGCGTGTGCGCCATCCGCGGCGGCGCGGCGAGCCCGCACGTGGCCGCCATCCAGGTCACCACCGACAACACCGTCTTCGGCGGCCTGGGCGGCGCCAGCGTGGCGAGCGAGTGCATCTCGTGGGGCAAGGAGTCGCCCGACGGCGCGAACGTGATGCTGTTCAGCGACGTCACCATCGCATTGCCGCTCCTGTGTCAGGGACTGCTGGAGCACTACGGAGCGGAGCACCGCCGGCGACGGGCGGCGATCGCCGTCGACTGGAGGCGCTGAGGTACACTCCCCGCCATGATCGGCACATCGCCTCGCCGCAAGGAAGATCTCCGCCTGCTCCACGGCGCCGGCCGCTTCGTCGACGATCTCCGTCGCGGCGGCACGCTCCATCTCGCCGTGATCCGCAGCACGCACGGCCACGCGCGCATCGTGCGCGTGATGCTCGACGACGCGCGCCGCATGCCCGGCGTGGGGGCGGCGTGGAGCGCGGCGGACCTGCCGGAGATCGGGCCGCCGATCCCCGCGGTGTTCGGCGGCAGCTTCAAGGGCAAGCCGTTCGCGCAGCCCGTGCTCGTGAAGGACGTCGTGCGCTACGTGGGCGAGTGCGTGGCCGCGGTGGTGGCCGACGATCCGTACCGGCTGGCCGACGCCGTCGAGCGCGTGCAGGTGGAGTACGAGCCGCTCACGCCGGTGACGAGCCCCGAGGACGCGATGCGCACCAGCGCGCGCCTGCACGAGGGCTGGTCCGACAACGTGGCTCTCACCGCCAAGGGCGGCGTGGGTGACGTGGAGCGCGGCCTGGCCGAGTCGGACCTGGTGATCCACGAGACGTTCCACCACCCGCGCCTGGCCGCCGTGCCCATGGAGACGCGCGGCGTGCTGGCCCATCGCGAGGCCGACACCGACACGCTGGTGGTGTGGACGTCGCACCAGAATCCGTACCGCGTGCGCGACGCCATGGCGCAGATCCTCGGCCGCCCCGCCGAGAAGATCCGCGTGATGATCCCGGACACCGGCGGCGGCTTCGGCCCCAAGGGCCAGGTCTATCCGGAGGAGATGATCGTGGCCGCAGCCGCGCTGCGCCTGGGCCGCCCCGTGAAGTGGATCGCCAGCCGCCGCGAGGACCTCGCCGCGCTCGGCCCCGACCGCGAGCAGGTGCACGAGATCCGGGCCGGCTTCCGCCGCGACGGCACGCTGGTGGCCATCGACGACGCCTTCCTCGCCGACACCGGCGCCTATCCCGTGGAGGGTGACAACCTCACCGCCAACACCATCAACCACCTCGCCGCCGCCTACCGCCTGCCCCACTACCGCAACGTGTGCACGAGCGTGGTGACGAACAAGATGCCGGGCGCGGCCTACCGCGGCGCCGGCCGCCCCGAGGCCTGCTTCGTGATGGAGCGCGTGATGGACCTGGCCGCGCGCCGCCTGGACCTCGACCCCGCCGACCTCCGCCGCAAGAACCTGGTGCGCGCCGAGGAGATGCCGTACAAGCCCGGCCTCGTCTACAAGGACGGCAACCCCATCGCCATGGACCCCGGCGACTTCCCGGCGGCATTCGAGCGCGCGCTGGCGCTCGCCGACTACAAGGGCTGGCGCGCGCGCCAGGCGTCGCAGAAGAACGGCGTCAAGCGCATCGGCATCGGGCTCTCGTGCTACGCGCAGGGCACGGGCCT
>JBKPPN010000069.1:0-6924 GCA_046733575.1 Candidatus Methylomirabilota bacterium
GCCGCGATCCGGGCGGGCGGCCGCGGGAGTGCGGCGAGCGCGTCGCCCACGCGGGCCATGCGCGCGGCGTCGGCCGCGAAGGCGGTCGCCCGGCAGTTGCCCGCGATGTACGCGACCTTGTCGGGCTTGGTGGTGGGATTGATGACGACGAAGACCCCGCCCGCCTTCAGGACACCGAACAGGGCCACCACTGCGTCGACGGAGTTGTCGAGGTGGATCACGACGCGATCTCCACGCTCGACGCCAGCGTCGCGCAGGACGTGGGCGAAGCCATTGGCGCGCGCGTCGATCTCGCCGTAGGTCAGACGCTGCCCCTCGCACACGAGCGCGATCGTGTCCGGAGCGCGGCGGGCGCTTCGCTCGAGGAAGTCCTCGACCTGCATGCGCGCTCAGGCCGACAGGGCCAGCTTGTGGCCCAGGAACGCCACGATGTTGTCGATCGAGTCGAGGTTCTCGGGCACCAGCTCCTCGTCGTCGACCTTGATGGCGTAGCGGGACTCGAGGAAGCTCACGAGCTCCAGCACGCCGGTGGAATCGAGGATCCCTTGCTCGAGGAACGAGGTGTTGTCCCCCAGCGTGCCGTCGTCGGCACCGAAGAGGAAGTTATCCATGATGAACTGCCGCAGCTCGCGGCGCGCGCTCTCCATGATCGATGATCTCCGTGATCGAGCCCGAGACGACGGGCTTGATGAACTGGTGAACGAGGAGCTGCGTCGACAGGATGCCGACGAGCGCCATGCTGTCCGCGACGCCGATGGCGCGTCCGTCGCGGAACTTCTCGACGAGCTTCTGCACCCGGGCGGCATCGAAGACGCCGTCGCGCCGGAGCCGGGCCGGGTCCAGCAGCTCGTCGACGTACTCGGCCCCGCGTGCGCCGAAGAAGCTCGCGCCCTCGGGCGCCCGGTACGGCTGCTTGGGCCGCCGGACGATTGCGGGCGGCACGAACCCGGCCGCCGCGCGCTTGAGCACGTGCTTCTCGTCGAGGCCGCGGAGCTTGAGCGAGGGCGGCAGCGCCGCCGCGAACTCGACGACGCGGTGGTCGAGGAACGGCGAGCGCGCCTCGACGGCATGCGCCATGGCCACCCGGTCGCCCTGCGAGGCGAGGATGTAGCCCGGGAGCAGCATCGTGGTCTCGAGGTACTGCGCCTGGCAGAGCGCGGGCCAGCGGGCGAACGCGGCGGGAAGGCGGACCGCCGCGTGGGTGTCGCGACCGGCGAGGACGGCACGCACGGCGGGCGCGAAGAACAGCTTCGCGCGTCCGGTCGCTTCCCAGCGCGGCAGGTGCGAGAAGAACGGGCTCGCGAGGTCGTCCGCGCGCACGTGAAAGAACGCACGGCGATAGACGTCGGATTGCCGCTGGAGGTTCGGCAAGTACGGATACACGCGCCGCAGCAGTTTCGGCCGCAGCGTCGAGGTCGGGTCGGCGGCCCAGAACCGGCGGATCTTCGCCTCCCGGAAGATGTCGTAGCCGGCGAGCATCTCGTCCGCCCCCTCGCCCGTGAGCACGACCTTGTAGCCCTGGCGCCGGACGTGTCGAGCCAGGAGATAGAGCGGCGCGGCCGCCGTGCGCAGCACGGGCGCCTCCGTGTGACGGATGACGTCGGGAAAGACGCGTGCGATGTCGGCCGCCGAGCAGGCGAGCTGATCGTGTTCCGTGCCGAGAAAGCGAACGACCTCGGCCTGGTAGGCGCGCTCATCGAACTCCGGGTCGTCGAAGACGAGCGAGAAGGTGCGCAGGCGCGACGAGCTGAATCCGCGGATGATCGCGGTCGTCACCGCCGAGTCCAGACCGCCGCTGAGATAGGCGCCCACCGGGACGTCGGCTCGAAGGCGCAACCGCACGGCATCCACGAGCAGCGCCCACAGGGCATCGGCCGCCGCACCGCCATCCATGTCGCAGCCGCGGTCTGCGGAGTAATCGAGCGTCCAGTACGGCGCGATCCGAACGCCGCTGGTGTCGACGATCATCGAGTGGCCGGGCGGTAGCTGCTGCACGCCGCGAAATACCGTGCGCGGCGCGAGTGTCGACCAGTATGTGAAGACCTCGTCGAGCCCCTCGAGGTCGAGCTCGCGCGCGACCGCCGGGTGTGCGAGCAGCGCCTTCACCTCCGAGGCGAAGGCCACCGCCGCGCCAACCTGCGTCCAGAAGAGCGGTCGGATGCCGAGCCGATCCCGGGAAAGGAAGACGCGTCGGCGCCGCGCGTCCCACAGCGCGAACGCCCACTGACCGTTGAACTGACGGACGCAGTCGTCACCCCACTCCGCGTAGGCCTCGAGGATGACTTCGGTGTCCGACTGGGTCGTGAAGCGGTGGCCACGCGCCTCGAGCACCGCGCGCAGCTCCACGTAGTTGAAGATCTCGCCATTGAAGGTGATGGCGAGCGCGCCATCGGCGCTCACCATGGGCTGATGGCCGCCCGCGACGTCGATGATGGCGAGGCGCGCGTGCGCGAGGCCGACCCCGCCATCGACCACCACCCCGGTTCCGTCGGGGCCGCGGTGTGAGACTTGCGCGATCATGCTCCGCAGCAGCGCGTCGGACACCGGACGGCCGCCGACATACATCACGCCGGCTATGCCGCACACGCCGTCCAGCGAATCGCAAAGATCACTCCACGCGCGGCCTGCCACGCCGGCCGCGGGAGAGTACGCAACTGTCAGCGCTAGATGCGCGACACCGCGTCGTCCGCCACGGCCGTGCACCGACGGGCAATCGCCGAAAGCGGACGGGGAGATGGGGCAAATCGTTGCGCACCCCGCTCGTGTGCGCGGTGGCGTGCCGCTGTCCGCGGCAGGCGCTTCAGATCAGCGCCTCGAGGGCCTTGCCGACCTCCACGGTCCCTGCCTTCCCACCGAGATCCCGCGTCACGGTCTTGCCGTCTTTCACCAGCGTCTCGATCGCCCGCACGATCGCGGCCGCCGCATCCGGATGCCCGAGGTGATCGAGCAACATCGCGCCCGTCCAGATCTGCGCGACCGGATTCGCCACGCCCTTGCCCGCGATGTCGGGCGCCGACCCGTGCACCGGCTCGAACATCGACGGATATTCCTTCTCGGGGTTGATGTTCCCTCCCGGCGCGATCCCGATCGACCCCGCGATGGCGGGACCCAGATCGGACAGGATGTCGCCGAAGAGGTTGCTGCCCACGACGACGTCGAACCAGTCGGGATGCTGCACGAAGTGGGCGGTCAGGATGTCGATGTGGTACTGCGCCGTCTTCACCTGCGGATAGTCCTTCGCGATGGCGGCGAAGCGCTCGTCCCAGTACGGCATGCTGTGGATGATCCCGTTCGACTTGGTGGCCGACGTCACGTGCTTGCGCGGCCGCTTCATGGCGAGCTCGAACGCGTAGCGCATCACGCGATCGCAGCCCTTGCGCGTGAAGATCGCCTGCTGCATGGCGAGCTCGTCGGGCGTGCCCTTGTACAGCCGGCCGCCGATCTCGGAATACTCACCCTCGTTGTTCTCGCGGACGATCATCATGTCGATGTCCGCCGGCCCGCGATTCGCCAGGGGTGACTTCACGCCGTCCAGCAGTCGCACCGGACGCAGGTTGATGTACTGGTGGAAGCCGCGCCGGATGGGGATGAGCAATCCCCACAGCGACACGTGGTCGGGGACGCCGGGAAACCCGACCGCGCCCAGGAAGATCGCCTCGTACGCGCGCAACCGCTCGAGCCCGTCTTCCGGCATCATGCGGCCCGTCTTCGCGTAGACCTCGCAGCTCCAGTCGTACGTCGTCCACTCCAGCGTGAAGCCGAAGCGTCGTGCGGCGGCGTCGAGGACGCGCATGCCTTCCGGGACCACTTCCTTGCCGATCCCGTCGCCGGGGATCGCCGCGATCTTGTGCCTCATCGTCGTCTCCTGGGCGTCAGCAGTGGGGCCGCTATGGTAACGCAGCGTCGATCGCGCCAGCCGGCGGGCGGCAGCACCCTCAGGTGACTCGGGCGTCGTGTGCGCAACGCCCTGCACACACCGCGGCCTCGCTGGTATGCGGATTGCGGTCGGGCTCGGCGGATCGAAGGGAGGGCGGCGATGACGGAAATCAAGAAGGCGCTAGTCGCACTCCTGATGGCACTCGGCGGCCACGAAGAGCCCGCCACGACGCCGCACCCGCCCGCTCCCTCCGCCCTCGTGGCCGAGCACCACGTGATCAGCCCCGCGGCCGTGACGGGCGCCTGGCGCGGCACGCAGACGCTCACGGGCGAGCGCGCGTCGTCCCCGATGGAAGCCGTCTTCGTCGATCCCGGTCGGCCGTCCCGGATGCTCGGCTACTTCACGTTCGGGGACGGGGAGGCGGCGCCCACCATCCGGCGGCTCGGACAGCTCAGCGGTGACCGGCTCGTCTTCACGCTGCGCGACGGTCGCGAGCTCACCCTGCGCTTCGACGGCAAGCGTGAGCATCTCCTCGGCGTGGAGACCGCGCCCACGACGGGTGAGCGGTCGACGTTCGAGCTCGCCCGCCTCCGTCCGCGCCCGCGCTAGCGTCGCCGCGCTTCAGCGCTTCACGCGCAGATCCTCGTACGGCGCCGAGTACGGGTGATAGGCGATGAGGCCCAGGCCCGACTCCTCGACGTTCGGTCCGATCGCGTTCAGAAATCCCAGCTCCCACAGCGGCGCGTGCAGCACGCGCTCGTGAGCGAGACGCTGGATCTGGTGCAGCAAGGCTTCGCGCCGCTTGGGATCGAGCTCGCGTGATTGCTGCACGTACAGGTCGTCGATGTCGGGATGGCTCCCCCACGTGTAGAGACCCTCGCGGGCGAAGTAGTTCTGCACGCGGGTCGCCGCGTTGCCCATCCCGCCCGAGCCCGCGTAGAGGATCGATCGGATCTTCTTGTCCTTCCACTGGCTGAGGAACGCCGCCCGCTCGAGCGGACGCATCCGCGTGCGGATCCCGACCGTGCCGAGGTAGTTGCCGATCGCTTCCGCCACGCTGCCGTACGAGGCGTCCGTGGTGAGGTCGCCGGCGTCGAACCCGCCGGGATAGCCCGCCTCGGCGAGCAGCTTGCGCGCCTGCGCGGGATCGTACGGATAGGCGGGCAGCGGCAGCGCGTACTCGAAGACGGACGGGATGATGCTGCCGGTGATCTTCGAGAAGCCGAGGGTCTCGGCCTGGTTGATGGCCGTCTTGTCGAACGCCAGCGCGGCGGCCAGCCGGACGCGTCGATCGTGCCACGGCGATCTCGGATCCCACTGAAGCGGTCCGAAGTCGAGCCACTGCGTGGCCGAGATGACGGTGGCAGCCAGCTTGAGGCCCGCCGTGCGCCGCGCCTCCTCGCCGAGCGGGCCGCGCAGCGAGTACGCGATGTCGACCTCGCCGCGCTTCAGCATGGCCAGGCGCGTGACATCCTCCGGAACGACACGCCACACCAGCCGCTTCACCGCCGGCGTCTTGCGCCAGTAGCGATCGTGCGCCTCCAGCACGACCTCGATCCCGGGGTTGTACGACACGAGCTTGTACGGACCCGCGCCGATGGGCGCCTTCTTGAACCCCTCGTCGCCGACGCGTTCCAGGTACTTCTTCGGCACGATCCACGCGGCGCCCGTGGCGGGCGTGGCGTAGAACGTCATGAAGTCGGGCCACGGCTCCTTCAGGCGGAAGCGCACGCGGTACGGATCGACGACGTCGACGCCCGCGACCTTCTCCTTCAGCAGCTTGGCCGCCGCGCCACGGTAGCGCTCGAACGAGAACTTCGCGTCCTCCGCGGTGACCGGATCGCCGTTGTGGAAGACGGCGCCCTTGCGGATGACGAACTCGTAGCTCAGCCCGTCGCGCGCGGCCGTCCATGACTCCGCCAGCGACGGCGCCATGGGCTGGCCGGGCATCGGCTTCACCAGCGCGTCGTGCACCGCGTAGAGGACCTTCATGACCGTGATGATCCCGGTGTGCTCGCCGGGATCGAACCAGGTGGACGCGAGCGTGACGTGGACGGCCCAGGTGAGCTGCGAGGGCGACTGCGCGACGACGGGCGGCGCGGCGGACGCGATGAGCACGACGACGAGGAGCGACACGACGGGGAGCGATCGCCGGATCTTCATGGGACGTCTCCTCTCGAGTCGGACGACGGGCGCGAGGAACGTCGCGCCCTCGTGGTCACATGGCGGTGTAGCCTCCGTCCACGAGCAGGTCGGCGCCGGTCATGAAGCTGGACGCATCGGAGGCGAGGAACAGCGCGGCCTGCGCGATCTCTTCGGGTTGCCCGAGCCGCCGCAGCAGATGGAGCGGTCCCATCACCTCGCGCGCTTTCTCCATGGTGCCGAACCGGTACGTCATGCGGCCGGTCTCGATCGCGCCGGGCGAGATCGTGTTCACGCGCACGTTCTGGGGCGCGTGGTCGATCGCCATCCCGCGCACGAGGTTGAGCAGGGCGCCCTTCGTCGCGCAGTAGGCGGGACGCTTCGGTGTGCCGACGCGGCCGAGCTGCGAGGCGATGAAGATCACGCTGCCGCCGCCGCGCGCGACGATGGCGGGCAGGGCCGCCTTGCTCACGAGGAACGCGCCGGTGAGGTTGACGCTCAGCGTCTCGTTCCACTGCGCCTCGTCGAGATCGATGACCGTGCAGTCGGGGTCGTTGCGCGCGGCGCAGTACGTCAGGATGTCGAGACCGCCGAAGGCCTTGACGGCGGCGTCGACGTCGGCGCGCGAGTCGGCGCTCCGCGTGACGTCCGAGCGCCGCGCGAGGGCGCGGCCACCCGCCTTCTCCACCGCGGCCGCAGTGTCATTCACGCCCCCCTCGTTGACGTCGGTGCACAGCACCGACGCGCCGGCCCCGCCGTATGCGAGGGCGATGGCCCGTCCGATGCCGCTGCCGCTCCCCGCCACGAGCGCGACCTTGCCGTCGAGCGACGTCGTCACGCCCTGCGCACCGATCAGAAGATGGCGACGGGATGGGCGGGCGCGCCCGTGCTCCCCGTCAGCCGGA
>JBKPPN010000070.1:0-5395 GCA_046733575.1 Candidatus Methylomirabilota bacterium
GTCTCGTGGGCTCGGAGATGTGTATAAGAGACAGGGCGAGGGTGACACGCGCGCCTTCCTGTGGGCGGGCGGCGTCATGACCGACCTGGGTACCCTGGGCGGATCCGACAGCTACGCGCGCGGCATCAACGCGCTCGGACAGGTAGTGGGCTGGAGCACAACGGCTTCTGGCGCGGCGCACGCCTTCCTCTGGGAGCACGGCGTCATGACCGACCTCGGCACGCTCGGCGGCACGCAGAGCGCTGCGTTCGGCATCAGCGAGTCCGGGCAGATCGTCGGCATGGCGACGACGAGCGAGGGCGACGAGACGCAGCGGTACCACGCGGTCGTCTGGACGGTGAAGTAGCTGGTGAATGCGCTCAGGGCAGGCAGCCGCGTGGTCGCTCGTGCGACTCCGACGCTCGCCGCCCGCACCCGCCCACACGCATCGCCCGCGCATCATCGCGCGGCGAAGTGGCGGAAGAAGCTGTCGGGGTTCCAGCGCGGGCGCGTCGGCCGGTCGGCCACGGCGCGCACGACGTCGAGGAAGAAGCGGTTGAAGTCCTCCGCCGCCTGGCGATCGATGGGCTGCGCCAAGTCGTCGCTCGGCGCGTGATAGCGCTCGGCCGCCCAGCGCCGCACGATCTGGTACTCGGGCGAGTCCTTCACGAAGCCGGGACCGAGGGCGAGCGCCGGCACCCCTTCGCGGACGAAGCTGTACTGGTCCGAGCGAATGAACCCGTTGCGCTGCGGTTCCGCCTCGGGGAGCAATGGAAGACCGCGCGCCGTCGCGATGCGACGCACGTCCTCGGCCAGATCGGACTCGGACGCGCCGAGCGCTCCCACCGCCTTCAGGGGTAGCAATCCCCCTGGGAAGTCTGCGTTCAGGTTCGCGACGATCGCGCTCTTCCGCACCGACGGGTGTCGCGCGAAGTAGCGCGAGCCGAGGAGCCCCTTCTCCTCCCCGGTGAAGATGGTGAACAGAATGGAGCGGCGCGGCCTGGGCCCGCGCGCCATCGCAAGCGATGTCTCGAGCACCGTCGCGACGCCGGAGGCGTCGTCCATCGCGCCGTTGTAGATGCTGTCGCCGTTCACCACTCGCCCCACGCCCATGTGGTCGTGGTGCGCCGAGACGACGACGTACTCGCGCGCGAGCCGCGGATCGCGTCCGCGCAGCAGACCGACGATGTTGCGCGACTCTACCGGCTGGGTAGTGATGGTGACCTCGGCGCGCAGGATGGCCGGCATCGGGAAGTGCGGGAGCGAGTTGCCGCTGCCCGCAGTCTCCAACAGCTCGGCCATGGTGTGGCCGGAGCCGGCGAAGAGCGCGTCCCCCCGCTCCGAGTTGAAGGCCACGGCGAGTGGAAGCGTCGGCTCGGCGACGGCGGTGTCCGCGAGGGCGAAGGCGGGAAGGAGCCGTTGAGCCGACTGTCGCTCCCACGGCAGGTCCCTGAAGCGCGGCTGCGCAATCGTGATCACACCGATGGCCCCCGCGCGCCGAAGCGGCCCCCAGCGCTCGGCCTGGTGGTGCGAGAGCAGTGGGCCAGGTATGCTCGACGGACCGCCGCTGACGAGCACCGCGACCTTGCCGCGGAGGTCCAGCCCCGCGAGGTCGTCGTGGCTCTTCTCCGGCACGACGAGGCCGTAGCCGACGAAGACGAGCGGCGCCTCCACGCGACCGCCGCGCGAGAATCGCAGGTTCACGTAGGCGTCGGGGCCGAGCCGCAGCTCCTCCGTCTCGCCGCTCGTGCGCACGAGCGTGAGCCGCGAGCGCGACTCGTCGATCCTCTTGGAAACGAGCCGCACCGGCTGGAACCACCCGCCCTTCGCGCCGGGCGCGAGCCCCGCGCGCCGCAACTGCTCGGCCACGTACTCGGCGGCAGCCTTCTCGCCAGCGCTGCCCGTCTCGCGTCCGCGCAGGCTGTCGTCGGCGAGCACGCTCAGGTGGCGCCACCAGCCTTCAGCCTGAGCGTGCGGCACCACAGGCTGCTGCGCGCGGAGCGGTGTGGTTGCGACGACGCCGATCACGAGGGCCGCCACGGAGATCCGAGCAATGGAGCGCATGTGGATGCGGGTGGCGGGTGACGAATCAGCCGACGGAGGAGCAATCCAATCTGTGCCACCCCCGTCGGCGTGGGTAAGGGAAGGCCTCAGCAAGTCCCCCTCCCACGACCGCCACGGCCGCGAGCAACGGCGGGAGAACAGTTCTCTCGGCGCGCTGTCAGATGAATCCGAACACTGGTGGAAAGAGGATCACGACGATTGCCGCCCACACGGCATATACCGGCAAGTAGTTCGTCTGCCACCGCTCAAGCGTCGTGAACGACCCGCGCCCTCTCAGAAAGCGGACGTAGAGCACGGCGGACCAAGCCAGATTGACGAGCAGGATCACGTTCTCACCCAAGGCGGCCACGCGGTTCGGGGTGAAGCCGAACTCGGTGATGCGCGCGGCGATGGCCCACAGCGCGACGACGTCCGCGAGGAGGGCACTGACCACCAGCACGACCTGCAGCACATCGAAGGCGCCGGGGGGCGAGTGGGGGTCCCGGGCAGAGACAGAATAGAGGAGAAGGCCAAGGACCACGACCAACAGCAGGTCGAAGACGATGAGCATGTTCCGTTCGATGTCGACTCCGCGCCCGGTCCAGAGCAGGGTGCCCAGAAACGTGAGCAGCACGACGGCGAACAGGGGTGTGAAGAGCCGCGCCAACACGGGCGCCATGTTTTCGATCACGCTCTGCTTGGCCTCCACCAACCAGGAGGCGATCACGACGCCGCCGGCCGCTCCGCACGGCAGCAGCCACGACTCGAAGAACGGCTCGATGTCGACCCCGATCGCCCGGAAGATCATCGCCATGAACGCCGTGAGGACCCCACCGCCGAGGGCGATCAGGACGTAGTAGATGAACAGCTCGCCCGAGAAGCGGATGAAGTCCATGCGGCCCGGGACCTCGCTCCAGCGGCCGCCGGCGTACGCGATCCCCACCACCAGCCAGAGGGCGATCGGCACGTGCAGCGCCGTGAGCACCTCGGTGGAGCCGAGCCGCGCGAAGGGATAGACGTTGGCGAACAGCGCCGCCGCCACGAACGCTGCGGCCAGCCAGCGGGTCGTGGCAGTCCCCAGATTGCGCTTCCACACGAAGTAGCCGGTGAGCAGCGGCAGCACGAGGAGACTCACGTTTCGCAGGTAGAAGCTCTCGTCGATGCCCCATCGCATCCCGAAGAGCTCGGGCAGCTTCATTGCCGCCGCCGCCGCCACTGCGAGGCCGAAGGCAACGGCGGCGTCCTTCCCGCTGCGCACGCGCGCGTCGCCCGAATCGGGGCCGGCGACGACGAGCTGCTTCCACAGGCGCTCCGAGTGCTCGCGCGCGAACTCCCGCGAGAGGGAGTCGAGGTCGCCGATGCGCTTCACCGCCACCAGGAACGCTTCATCGGTGGCGAGCCCCGCCCCGACCAGGGCGACCACCTGCTCGCGCAGGTGGTCTTCCAGCTCCGCCACATCGACCGAGTGGATCGCCTGCCGGCGGCGGAGGTAGCTCCGCCACTGGTCGATCTGCTCCTCGAGCAGTACCGCGTGAGTTGAGTCCGGCATCGTCAGGCGCCCTGTGCTAGTGGTGCGGCGAACCGCGGGTGGTTGGTGGGAGCGGGAACGGCGAGCGCCCGCCAGATGCCTCTGAGCGTCGCGTCCACCGTTTGCCACTGCCTGCGCTCCTCGGCGAGCTGCGCCCGGCCCTCGGAGGTGATCCCGTAGTACTTGCGACGGCGGCCACTCTCCGCGACCTCCCACCGCGCCTTCACGTAGCCGAGCCGCTCGAGCCGATGGAGGACGGGGTAGAGCATCCCGTCCGTCCACTCCATGTGCCCTCCGGACAGCTCGCGAACCCGCTGGAGGATCGCGTAGCCGTAGCTGTCCTGCTCGGCCAGGATCGCCAGGACGATGGGCGTGGAGGAAGCGGCGATGAGGTCTTTGTTGATCTCCATGAAATCGCGCCTCGCGCGGCGCCAATGAGCCGGAGTCCCCGCGTACATAGCAGCATTATACATGGCAGTGCTATGTATGTAAAGGGTAGTACGGGCGAGGCGGGTGTTCGGGAGGCATTCCCCGTATTCACCGTCCCGACCAGCCGCGCCGCGCGCTCAGCGCGGCGCGAGCGCCCGCACCTCGTCGAACCAGTTGAACACGACGTGCAGGTGCGTGCCTAACGTCGGGTCGCCGCGGACCATGAGGAACCGGCCGTCGGGCGCGAGATCCCAATTGTTGTCCTGCGTGAAGTCGTAGGGGCCGGAGAAGAGCGTCTCGGGCGCGCCGACCTCGCGGAAATCGGCGCCGGTCCTGACGTGCGCCGCGACGATCGACATGCCGTTGCGATAGATGAGCTCCGCGCCGGAGCGCGACCACCGCGGCTCCTGTCCCCCACCAGCGGAGACGCGGACGCTCGGGCCGGGCGCCGCGAGTGGTCGCACGTAGACCTCGAGAGTGCCCGTGACGTTCGACGCGTAGGCGAGCCATCGGCCGTCCGGCGAGAGTGCCGGGTCGCGGTCGTCGGCCGGGGTCGCGACGAGCGGCCGGGCCAGCGTGTCGCCGAACCCGTAGGTCACGACGTCGCGCGGGGCCTGCCAGGAGCGCACGGGCGTCGTGATGCCGAGGAATCGGTCGCCGCGCATCCACTCCTCAGCGTTGATGTTGACGCGGGGGCCCGCGGCCGTGCGCGCGAAGACGGGCGTCGGGTCCCCGCCGCCGTCGCGCGACAGCGCCCACACGCCACCCCCAATGAGGACCGCGAGGCGCTGGCCGTCCGGCGACCACTCCGGTCTGATCGCGTGGGTGCCGGCGCGCGTCAGCACCGTGGAGCTGCCGCGCGCGGGATCGATGACCCAGACGCTCGACGGCCGCGGGTCGATGGTGACGGCGATGAGCTGTCCGTCAGGCGAGACGCGCGGAAACCGATAGCCGCGCGGCTCGAGCGTGATCGGCGTCTCGCGGCCGTTGCGATCCACCCAGACGAGCGACCGCTGGAAGCCGCCGGGCATGTACACGAGCGTGCCCGTCGCGGACACGGCGTAGAACGCCGCCCCGTCGCCCGACGCGCGGAAGGCCTCGAACGCGGGCACCGAGCTGCCGATGACGCGACGGGTGCCCAGGTCGAACCCGACGAGCCGGATCCGCCCCTCGACGTCGTCGTACAGCAGGTGGCCGGTCGGCAGGTACCGCGCTTGGCGACCGCGGAGCAGCAGCCGGACGTCGCCGCGCTCAAGGTCGACGAGGCCGATGCCCGAGTCGGTGCTGACGAGCGCCTGGTGATCGCCGGGGAGAAACGTCGGAAAGCGAAGTCCAGTCAGCGGGGGCGCGCCGGCCGACGTCGCGATGCGAAACCGGCGCGGCGGTGCGCGCCCGTCGCTCGGCACGCGGTAGAGC
>JBKPPN010000071.1:0-14247 GCA_046733575.1 Candidatus Methylomirabilota bacterium
GGCCAGCGCATCGGCGAGGGCCGACGGCCGCGCCAGCGCAGCCTGCATCGCGCGCATGGGCCGGGTGCGGCCGTCCACGCTGACCGCGGACGCCAGGTCGGGGGGGACCGACTCGGTCGCGGTGTCGGAGACGCCACGGACGACGACGGCGTCGACCCCGCGGTCGCGCGCCCACGCCATGATCGCGCGCGACTCCATGTCCGTCGCGACGGCGCCGCTCTCGAGCCACAGTCGCGCCTTCACGGCCGGCGTGGCCGCGATCTCGTCGACGGCGAGCAACGCTCCGCGCCGGGGAAGACCGGGCACGCTGGCCGTCGTCCACCGCACGCCGCGCGCGTCGACGACCGTCTCGGGAACGACCAGTTCGCCGGAGCGCAGCGTCGGGCTGAGGGCACCGCACACGCCAGCCGACACGACCAGCGCGCACGGGCCCAGGTCGGAGGTGCGGTCGGCGAGACAGGCCGCACGGAGCCCGACGGCAGCGAGCTCCACCGCGCCGCCGCGGAAGTGCGGGAAGCTGGCGCGCGACACGGCGGTCAGGCCGAGGTGGCGGGCGAGGACACGGGCTTCGGCCTCGAGCGCGGTGAGGACGAGCAGGCCCGTCACACGTCCTCGCGCGACGCCTTCGCTGCCTCTTTCCGTCGGAGCCACGCCGCGTACGATCTTCCCGCGGCGGTGTCTTTCCCCGTGAAGCGGATGGTACGCACGTCGGCCACGGCGATGGTCACCGGATCACCGCCCGTCGCCGGGTACAGCTGCACGTACGGCGCCGCGACGTCGCGATTGCGGTTGAAGAGATAGCCGATCACTTCCGAGCCGTCGCGCCGGACCAGCGTGACGTCGCCGCGGTAATCGAACGCGTGCTCGATGATCTCGTCGACGTCGGCGTCCGCGGCGGGGACGAACCCCTCGAGCGTGCCCTCCTCCGTCATGCCCGGATCAGCGCGTCAGAGCCGACCCGTGACGGTGGCGGCCACGGTGTCGCGGAACCCTCGCCAGGACGCGAAGGTGTGATGCACGGCGGTGGCCTCGTACCCGCAGTGCACCATGCAGTCCTGGCACTTCTCGTTGCCGCTCGTCCGGCCGTAGTTCTCCCAGCGGGTCGTCTCCATCAGCTCCTGGAACGTCGACGCGTAGCCTTCCTGGAGGAGGTAGCAGGGCCGCTGCCAGCCGAAGATGTTGTACGCGGGCATCCCCCACGGCGTGCACTCGAAGTCGCGCTTGCCCATGAGGAACTGCAGGAAGAGCGGCGACTGGTTGAACCTCCAGCGCCGCTTGCCGTTCGAGAGCATCTTCGAGAAGAGCTCGTTGGTCTTCTGCCGGCGCAGGAAGTGCTCCTGGTCGGGCGCCTTCGCGTAGCTGTATCCGGGCGAGAGCATCATGCCCTCGACGCCCAGGTCCATCATCTCGTCGAAGAACATCTGCATGCTGATGGGCGACGCGTTGTCGAACAGCGTCGTGTTGGTGGTGACGCGGAAGCCGCGCCGGAGCGCCTCGCGAATGCCCTCCACCGCCTGGTCGAACACGCCCTCCCGGCAGACGGAGTCGTCGTGCTCGCGACGCAGGCCGTCCATGTGGACGCTGAAGCTCAGATACTTCGAGGGCGTGAACAGCCCCGCCTCGAGCTTCTCCTTGAGCAGGATGGCGTTGGTGCAGAGGTACACGTACTTCTTGCGCGCCACCAGCGCGCGCACGAGGTCGCCGATGAAGGGGTACATCAGCGGCTCGCCTCCCGGGATGGACACGAGCGGCGCCCCGCACTCGTCGACCGCGCGCAGACACTGTTCCACCGTGAGGTGGCGCTTCAGGACGTGAGCCGGATACTGGATCTTCCCGCAGCCGGCACAGGCGAGGTTGCATCGGAACAGCGGCTCCAGCATGAGAACCAATGGATACCGACGCCGCCGCTTCAGCCGCTGCTTGAGCACGTAGGTGGCCACCGTCCACATCTGTGAAGCTGGAACGCTCATTCCCGCTAGCTCTCCCGCGTTGTCCGGCGATCCCCGCACGATCGAGAGGCGAGGAGCGCGGCGCCGCCAGATGCTGTGTGGACGCCAACGCCAGCCGCGACGAGCATCCACTCACCGATCCACGCCGTCACGATCAAGTTGAACGACAACACCGCGTAGTATAGCGCGATACCCGGCGTGGCACGTGCGCCCTCGGCGTCGTCACCGCGGCGTTCAGCCCCCCGGCCGCGCACCGTCAGGTAGATTCCGACCCCCAGCATGCCCACCACGACCCAGCCCGCGAAGTTGGAGAGCGGCACGTCGAAGTAGGGGCCGCCCTGCGGGTAGTAAAAGATCCAGCCGAGGAACCATCGGTCGCCGCGCACCGCGGTGGGGTCGATGACCAGGTCGAGCAACATCATGAAGACGCCGCTCGTGAGCGCGAGGGCGGGACGACCGCCGCGACCGCGCAGCACGACGCGGGCCAGACAGAAGCTCGCGTAGGCGAGGAACGTGAAGGACAGCGGGTCCATGAACGGCACGTCGGCGATGAAGAGCTCCTGCCCTCGCGTGCTCTGCGTGTACGTGTAGAGCCCGAAGGGAAAGCCCGTCCGTGTCGACGAGAGCTCGGCAAGGAGCGCCACCGGCCACACCGACGCGGTGAAGAGCAGCGTGCGCCGGAAGCCGAGATCGAGCGTGCCCGCGATCAGGAACGCGGCGAGGAACGCGAACACGTAGGGACGCAGCCACAGCGTGCCGACGATGAGGTCCACCACAGCTATTAATACTCGATCCCCGTGGCACAATCGAATTCGTGGAGGACGCGATGACCGATCAGGACTTGCAGGCCGAGCTCGCACGCCTGCGGGCCGAGAACGAGCGGCTCAAGGGCCAGAGCGTGCGCGGCGTGACGCTGAAGGTCAGCACGAAGGGCGCCGTGTCGGTCTACGGGCTCGGCCGCTTCCCGGTGACGCTCTACAAGGAGCAGTGGACGAAGCTGCTCGACATGGCGGACGACATCCGCGCGTTCATCCGCGACAACGAGGCGATGCTGAAGGCGAAGGAGCGACGCGGCGACGACGCGTAGGTCGGGCCGGAAAACCGCAAACGCGTGCTACCATCAGCGACCGTGACCGCGCTCGATACGGCCATCGCCCAGGCGCAGTCGTGGCTACTCGAGCAGCAGGCGGTCGACGGACACTGGGTCGGCGAGCTCGAGGCCGACACCACCATCACCTCCGAGTACCTCCTGCTCTGTCATCTCCTGGATCGCGTCAACGTCGTGCGCGAACGCAAGGCCGTGAAGTATCTCCGGCGCCGCCAGCTTCCCGAGGGCGGCTTCAATCTGTACGAGGCCGGCCCCACCAACCTGTCCGCGACGATCAAGGCCTACTTCGCCATGAAGATGGCCGGGGTCGACGTCGACGATCCCGCCATGGTGAAGGCGCGCGCCTGCATCCGCGAGATGGGCGGACCGCCCAAGGCCAACGTCTTCACCAAGATCCAGCTCGCGCTGTTCGGCGAGTACGACTGGAACGGCATCCCGGCGATGCCCGTCGAGATCATGCTGCTGCGCGCCCCGTTCTTCTTCTTCAACATCTACGAGATCTCGTACTGGTCGCGCACCGTGCTCGTCCCGCTGCTGATCCTCATGGATCGCAAGCCGGTGAAGTGGCTGCCGCCGCACCTGAGTCTCGACGAGCTCTGGCCCGACGCGCGGGAGCGCACGAGCCTGCGCTTCTCGCGCGTGCCCGAGCCGTTCGACTGGCGCGGGCTCTTCTGGAAGAACGTCTTCATCGGCATGGACGACCTGCTCAAGATCTGGGAGCGGTTCTCGCCCCGGCCGATCAGGAAGCGCGCCGTCGAGGCGGCGCGCGTGTGGCTGGAGGAGCGGATGGCCGTCCCGGGCGGACTGGGCGGCATCTATCCCGCCATGGCCAACTCGATCCTCGCCTTGCGGCTGCTCGGCTATCCCGACGACCACCCACTCGTCGCGGGTCAGCTGAAGGAGATCGAGGCGCTCGCCGTCGAGACGGACGACGAGATGCACTACCAGCCGTGTCTGTCGCCGGTGTGGGACACCTGTCTGGCCGTGAATGCGCTGGTCGAATCCGGCGTGCCGTCGGATCACCCCGCGCTGCGCGCCGCCGGCGAGTGGATGCTCGATCGGCAGGTTCTCGTACCGGGTGACTGGCAGATCAAGCGTCCGCACGTCCAGCCCGGTGGCTGGGCCTTCCAGTACGGCAACGACTTCTACCCCGATCTCGACGACAGCGCCGTGGTGCTCATGGCGCTCGAGAAGATCGAGGGGCTCGACCCCGACCGCGCCCGCCGCGCCAAGGAGCTCGGCGTCGGCTGGTGCCTCGGCATGCAGGGCACTGACGGCGGCTGGGGATCCTTCGACGCCGACAACAACCGCCTGTACCTCAACAACATCCCGTTCGCGGACCACGGCGCCCTGCTCGACCCGTCGACCGAGGACCTCACCGGACGACAGCTCGAGATGATGGGGACGTTCGGCTACGGCACCGACTTCGAGCCGGCCCGCCGGGCCATCAATTTCATTCGACGCACGCAGCGCCACGACGGTCCGTGGTACGGCCGCTGGGGCGTCAACTATATCTATGGGACGTGGTCGGTCCTGCGCGGTCTCGCCGCCATCGGCGAGAACATGGAGCAGGAGTACGTGCAGCGCGCCGTCCGCTGGCTCGAGCGTCGCCAGAACGCCGATGGCGGCTGGGGCGAGACGTGCGACAGCTACGAGAATCCCGAGCTGGCCGGACGCGGCGAGTCCCTGCCGAGCCAGACGGCGTGGGCGCTGCTGGGTCTCTTCTCGGCGGGCCGCTTCACGGGTCAGGCCGTCGAGCGCGGCGTCGAGTACCTGCTGCGCACGCAGCGACCCGACGGCACCTGGGACGATCACCTCTGGAACGCCACGGGATTCCCGCGCGTGTTCTTCTTGAAATACCACCTCTACACCGGCTATTTCCCCCTCTGGGCGCTGGGAGTCTATCGCCGCCGTCGTCCATGACGGAGTCCGTCACGCCGCTCGTCCTGCGTCCGTTCGAGCTCGTCGGTCGGCGGGTCATCGACGTCGTCGAAGCCCTCGGTCGCTTCGGCACGTTCTTCCTGCACGCGCTCGTCACGCTGGTCACGCCGCCCTTCAAGCTCCAGGCGTTCGTGGATCGCATCGACTACATCGGGTTCCGGTCGCTGCTCATCGTCCTGCTCACCGGGACGTTCACGGGCATGGTGCTGGGGCTGCAGATCTACTTCGTGCTGTCACGGTTCGGCTCGGAGGCGTACCTCGGTCCCGCCGTGGCGCTCTCGCTCATCCGTGAGCTCGGGCCGGTGCTGTCGGCCCTCGTGGTGACGGGACGCGCGGGCTCCGCGCTCACGGCCGAGATCGGCATCATGCGGATCACCGAGCAGATCGACGCGCTCACCGTGATGGCGCTCAATCCCGTGCGCTACCTGGTCGTGCCCTCGATCCTGGCCGGGCTCATCACATTTCCGATGATGACCGCCATCTTCGACGTCGTCGGCATCTTCGGCGGCTACGTGGTGGGCGTGAAGCTCCTCGGGCTCTCCGAGGGCACGTACTTCGGCGAGCTCCAGAGCTTCGTCGACCTGCGCGACGTGCTCACCGGCTTCTGGAAATCCGTCTCGTTCGGGGTCATCGTGACGTGGGTGGCCACGTACAAGGGATTCACGGTCGGGCACGGCGCCGAGGGCGTGGCGCGGTCCACCACCCAGGCCGTCGTGCTGGCCACCGTGCTCATCCTCGTGTGGGACTACTTCCTGGGCAGCGTCCTTCCGTGATGCCGTCCCGCGCGGCTGCCCGCCGCGCCGGCGCCGCGCCGTGATCAAGGTCGAGAACCTCCGGAAGTCGTTCGGCCGGCAGGCCGTCCTGCGCGGCGTCGACCTCGAGGTGCCGACGGGATCGATCACCGTCATCATCGGCCGCAGCGGCGGCGGCAAGTCAGTCTTCCTGAAGCATCTGCTCGGCCTCGTCCGGCCCGACAGCGGTCACGTGATCGTGGACGGCCTCGACGTCACGACGCTGCGCGGCCGCGCCCTCGACCGCGTGCGCGAACGCTACGGCGTGGTGTTCCAGGGCGGCGCGCTCTTCGACTCGCTGACGTGCGCGCAGAACGTCGCCTTCCCGCTGCGGGAGAAGACGCGGCTCACCACCGCGGAGATCGGCGAGCGGGTGGAATCGGTGCTGGAATCCGTGGGGCTGGCCGGCGTGGGGCGGAAGTATCCGGCCGAGATCTCGGGCGGCATGCGCAAGCGCGTGGCCATCGCCCGCGCGCTCGTCACCGACCCCGAGATCGTGTTCTTCGACGAGCCGACCACGGGACTCGATCCGGTCCTCGTCAACACGATCCACCGTCTGGTGCTGAGTCTGCATCGCGAGCAGCACTTCACCGCCGTCATGGTCAGTCACGAGATTCCCGAGATCTTCGACATCGCGGACCGGGTGGCGATGCTGCACGACGGCCGGATCGTGGAGAGCGGGCCGCCGGCCGCGCTCCAGTCGTCCGAGAACCCCGTCGTGCGTCACTTCATCCGGGGCGAGCCGGAATAGAACAGAGGTGACTCGAGGGGCGGCGCGGCTCCGCCGCGCCGTCTCCGAGCCGGGCGGCTTGGGGGCGCCGAGCCCCCATACTGGAGGGAGGCCATGGAGCGGTCCAAGGTCAACATCGCGGTGGGGATCTTCGTCGTGATGGGCCTGTTGGCATTGGCGTACCTTTCCATTAAGCTCGGCAAGGTCTCGTTCCTGGGTGGCGGCGGCTATGTCATCACCGCCGATTTCCCGTCCGTGGGTGGACTGAAGGCCGGATCGACCGTGGAGATCGCCGGCGTCGAGATCGGGCGCGTGGAGAACATCGGCCTCTCCGACTACCAGGCGCACGTCGTGCTGAGGATCGACAACGGCGTCAAGCTGCAGGAAGACTCCATCGCGTCGATCAAGACCAAGGGCCTGATCGGCGAGAAGTACATCCGGATCAGCCCGGGTGGTTCCGACAAGGACATTCCTCCCGGCGGTCGGCTGCGCGAGGTCGAGCCGCCCGTCGACTTCGAGGAGCTCTTGTCCAAGTACATCTTCGGAAAGGTCTGAAGGAGGTCTGGGATGACAGTCCGCGGCGTGCTGGCGCCCCTCGTGGCGGCCCTGCTGCTCGTGTCGTTCACCGCGCGCGAGGCCCGGGCGGGCGCACCCACCGACCAGCTCCGCGGCAACGTCGACCGCGTGCTGAAGATCGTCAGCGAGAACGGCGTCAAGTCGCCCGACCGGACCAAGGACCGGCGGGCGCAGGTGCGGCGGATCGCCGACGACTTCTTCGCCTTCGACGAGACGGCCAAGCGCGCCCTCGGCCGTCACTGGCAGGCGCGCACGCCGGCCGAGCAGAAGGAATTCGTGACGCTCTTCTCCGACCTCCTCGAGCGCTCGTACCTCACCAAGATCGAGCTCTACGGCGGCGAGAAGATCCAGTACGTCGGCGAGGTCGCCGACGGCGATCAGGCGACCGTGAGAACCAAGATCGTAACCAAGGGCGAGTCCGAGATCCCCGTGGACTACCGGATGCTCAAGCGCGGCGACAAGTGGCTGGTCTACGACGTGGTGATCGAGGGCGTGAGCCTGATCAGCAACTACCGCACCCAGTTCAACAAGATCATCCAGACATCGTCGTACGAGGAGCTGGTGAAGAAGATCAAGACGAAGGACGCCGAGCTGGCCGACGAGGTGAAGACCAAGAAGTCCTGACCGTCCCCGCCATGACGGGCGCCGACCTCGCCGCCACGCTCGCGCGGCACGGCTTCGACTTCTTCGCCGGCGTCCCGTGCTCGCTCGTCGAGTCGCTCATCACCGCGCTTCAAGCGGACCGCGTCCGTCCCTATGTCCCCGCCGTGCGCGAGGACCTCGCCGTCGGTCTCGCCGCGGGCGCGTACTTCGGCGGCCGACGCCCCGTCGTGCTCATGCAGAACTCGGGGCTCGGCACCAGCCTCAACGCGCTGGCGTCGCTGACGCTGATGTACCGGCTGCCGCTCCTGCTCATCGTGACGTGGCGCGGCTATCGCGGCCAGGACGCGCCCGAGCACATCCTGACCGGTGAGATCACGCCCGCGCTGCTGGAGCTGCTCGGCATCCCGCACCGCGCGCTCACGGAGACGTCCGCCGACGGCGACGTCGGCTGGGCCATCGCAGAGACGACCGCGCGCAGCTCCGCGGTCGCACTCGTCGTTCCGCCGGGAGTCGTCGCGCTGTCGCCGCGTCACGCCGCCGGGCATGAGGCGACGCCGACTCCGTCGAACAACCCCGCGTCCGCCCTCGGCGTGCCCGCCGTCCGATCGGACACGGGTCTCCACACGCTGGTGCCGACGATGTCGCGGCGGGAGGCGATCGACGCGGTGGTCGGCCGGCTCGGAGACGATGCGGTCGTGCACGCCAACGGGTTCATCTGTCGCGAGTCGTTCGCGGTTCGCGACCGCGCGGAAAACTTCTACATGATCGGCTCCATGGGCCTCGCGTCCTCGATCGGCCTCGGCGTGGCCATGGCCGCGCCGGCCCGACGCGTGGTCGTCCTCGACGGCGACGGCAATCTCCTCATGGCGATGGGCGCGCTCGCCATGGTGGCGACGGCGGCGCCGCGTCGCTTCGTCCACGTCGTGTTCGACAACGAGGTGTACGGGTCCACGGGCAACCAGGCGTCGCTGTCCGCCGGCGTCCGGCTGGACCGCGTGGCGGCGGCCGCGGGCTATCGCACCAGCGTCGCCGTCACGGGCCGCGCCGAGCTCGTCGATGCCGTGGGACGGGCGCGCGCGGGCGACGGACCGCACTTCGTGCTCGTCAAGGTCACCACCGAGGAACACGAGGTGCCGAGAATCCCCCACACGCCGGCCGCGATGCGCGATCGCTTCCGCGGCACCCTCACCGCGGCGTCCTGACGACGTCGTCGCGCGCGTCGCGGTCGTCCGGGACGCGACCGCGGCATCACGGACGCGGAGGGCGTCGAAATGCGTGTGTTACACTGACGCCATCGTTTCGAAGCCCGCGCTGAAGTTTGGCGACGGCACCGCGCTCACTTCGACGCCGCACAAGGGAGGCTCTCGTGGGATCCGTTCGAGTCGCCATCATCGGCGTGGGCAACTGTGCGTCCTCGCTCGTGCAAGGAGTCCAGTACTACAAGCAGACCCCCTCCGACGGCTTCATTCCCGGCCTCATGCATCCGACGCTGGCCGGCTACCACATCGGTGACGTCGAGTTCTCCGCCGCCTTCGACATCGACGCGCGCAAGGTCGGGCGCGACCTCTCCGAGGCCATCTGGGCCGAGCCGAACAACACGATCAAGTTCTCCGACGTGCCGCACCTCGGCGTCCCCGTGTACCGCGGCATGACGCACGACGGCCTCGGGACGTACCTCAGCCACATGGTCACCAAGGCGCCCGGAGCGACCGCCGACATCGTCGGCATCCTGCGCGACACCAAGACCGACGTCGTGGTCAGCTACCTGCCCGTGGGCAGCGAGATGGCGACCAAGTGGTACGTCGAGCAGGTGCTCGAGGCCGGGTGCGCGTTCGTGAACTGCATCCCGGTGTTCATCGCGCGCGAGCCGTACTGGCGCCGACGCTTCGAGGAGCGCGGGCTGCCCATCGTGGGCGACGACGTGAAGTCGCAGGTGGGGGCCACGATCGTGCACCGGGTGCTCACCCGCCTCTTCAACGAGCGCGGCGTGCGCCTCGAGCACACCAGCCAGCTGAACTTCGGTGGCAATACCGACTTCTACAACATGCTGGAGCGTGACCGCCTCGCCTCGAAGAAGATCTCCAAGACCGACTCCGTGCGCTCGCAGCTCGGCCACGAGCTGCCCGCCGAGGACGTCCACATCGGCCCGAGCGACTACGTGCCGTGGCTGAAGGACAGGAAGTGGGCCCACATCCGGCTCGAGGGCCGCGGCTTCGGCGATCAGCCCATCAACGTCGAGCTGAAGCTCGAGGTGTGGGACTCCCCGAACTCCGCGGGCGTGGTGATCGACGCCATCCGGTGCTGCAAGATCGCGCTCGATCGCGGCATCAAGGGCGCGCTCCTCGCGCCCTCGGCATATCTCATGAAGTCTCCGCCCGAGCAGTGGGCGGACGAGGACGCTCGTGCGCGACTGGAGCGCTTCATCGCCGGCACCGAGTAACCCCCCGGGTTCGCCGTGAGCTTTGCCACCGCGACCGGCCGCGTCCTCCGTCGGCTGGTCCGCCTCGCGTGCGCGCGTCCGGCCGTCACGCTGGCCGCCGCCGGTCTCCTGGCCGCCGTCTCCGTCGTCTACGCCGTCGTCGCGCTGACGTTCAGCACCTCCAACCTCAAGCTGCTGCCGCCCAACCAGGCCTACGCCCAGCGCTTCGTGGAGTACGGCGAGGAGTTCGGCGACATCGACAACCTCACCGTCGCGGTGGAGGCGACGTCGCTGCCCGAGGCCAAGCTCTACGCCAACCGGCTCGTGCGGGAGCTGCGCGCGCAGAACGTGCCCCTGAAGCAGCTCACGTACCGGATCGACCCGCAGCAGTTCGAGGGCCGCGGCCTGCTCTACCTGAGCGTCAAGAAGCTGAAGGAGATCCGGGACAAGGTCTTCGATTACCAGGAGTTCATGGAGAACTTCGCGGCGCGGCCCACCCTGGACCAGCTCGTCGAAGGCATCTCCAACCAGATCGCGAGCGACTTCGCGGGCGCCTTCCTGGACCTCGGGCTCAACGAGGACAAGGGACCGCCCGACGTGCGCCTCATCCAGGACCTCGTCACCCAGATCGGCAGCCGGCTCGACAAGCCCGCCCCGTACAAGTCGCCGTGGGGATCACTGTTCGGGGCCGACCCGAACCTCGACGAGGGCAGCGCCGGGTACTTCCTGTCGGACGACCAGAAGATCCTCTTCATCCTCGCCGAGCCCGAGAGCTCCAAGCGCAGCAGCTTCACGGCCGACCGTGCCACCATCGACGGCATCCGCGCCGTCGTGGCGTCGCTGCGCAGCGAGTTCGCGGGCGTGAAGGTCGGCGTGACGGGCAAGGCGGCCCTCTCGAACGACGAGATGGTGGCCGCCTTCCGCGACAGCCAGCGCGCCACGATCCTGGCCTTCGTCCTCACGCTGGGCCTGCTCCTGGTCGCCTTCCTGCGCGTGACCAAGCCCATCGTCATGCTCGTCGTGCTCGTGCTGACGCTGTGCTGGTCGATCGGCGCGGCCACGCTCGTGATCGGGCACCTCTCGCTGTTCTCGGTCATGTTCATCTCGATCGTGATCGGGATCGGCATCGACTACGGCATCTACTTCCTGTTCCGCTACGAAGAGGAGATCTTCCTCGGCCGCAACCTCAAGGAAGCCATCGAGATCACCGCCATGCGGACGGGCCCGGGCATGCTCATGGGCGCCGTCACGGCCGCGGGCACGTTCTACGTGCTCATGCTGACCGACTTCCGCGGCATCCAGGAACTCGGCTTCATCGCCGGCTCCGCCATCGTCTTCTCCTGGATCGGCATGATGACGGTCTTCCCCGCCGCGCTGGTGATCCTCGACGCGCATCACGCCGAGCGGGGCGACCGCCTCATCCCCCGCGCCATCGCGCTGGAGCGCGTGCGCGTGCCCTTCGTGGACCGGCTCACGCGCCGCCCCAAGCTCGTGCTCGGCTGCGCCCTCGCGCTGACCATCGTCTCCCTCTGGGGCGCCCGCACCATCCGCTTCGACTACAACCTGCTCAACCTGCAGTCGGAGGGCACGGAGTCGGTGGTGTGGGAGCGGCGCATCCTGGAGACCGCGCACCGCTCGGGCTTCGCCGCCATCACGGTGGCCGACTCGCTCGACGATCTCCGTCGCAAGGCGCACGCGTTCAGCAAGCTGCCCAGCGTGTCAGAGGTCGACTCCGCGCTCCTCCTCATCCCCGATGACCAGGAGGAGAAGAAGAAGATCATCCGCGACCTGGTGCCCATCGTCGGACCCGTGCGCGTCGGTCGGCCCCGGCCGCTCGACGTCGGCCGGCTCATCGCCTCGTTCGAGACGCTCAAGCGGCGCATCGAGATCGGCGCCAACGAGGCGCCGCCCGGCGACGTGCGCACCCAGCTCCGCACCACCGCGGACGAGATCGCCGCGCTGCTCGTGAAGCTGCGCCAGACCGATCCGTCGACGCTCGAGTCCGCGCTCACGCTGTTCCAGCTCGAGCTCTATCGCGACTTCACGCGCAACTTCCAGCGCCTGCAGGCGAACCTGAATCCGCGCACGGTGGGCCTGAAGGATCTCCCCGAGGAGCTCCGGCGCAAGTTCGTGAGCGACCGCGGCCGCTTCCTGCTCCAGATCCATCCCGCCATCGACATCTGGGACCGCCAGGGCATGGAGCAGTGGGTCCACCAGCTGCGGTCGATCGATCCGGCCATCACCGGCACGCCGATCATCACGTACGAGGCGATCCGGCTCATGGAGCGCGGCTACCAGCAGGGCACGATCTACGCGGTGATCCTTGTCGTCGTCGTGACGTTCCTCACCCTGCGACACGTCAAGGAGAGCATCCTGTCGCTGGTGCCGCTCGCGCTCGGCATGACGTGGACGCTCGGCATCATGTCGCTCGTGGGCCTGCCGTTCAACATGGGCAACGTGTTCGGGCTCCCGCTCATCCTGGGCGCTGCGGTGGAGTTCGGGCTCAACGTCGTCATGCGCTTCATGGAGGGACGCGAGCACGGCGGCCCGCTCATCGCGCGCAGCACGATCATGGCCGTGCTCGTCAACGGTCTCACCACGACGGTGGGCTTCGGCAGCCTAATGATCGCCGACCACCGCGGGATCTGGGGTCTCGGATTCGTGCTCTCCACGGGAGCGCTCACGAGTCTCGTGGCCGCGCTGGTGGTGCTCCCCGTCCTCCTTCGGATGACACGTCGAGTGGCGCGCCGTCCGCCGCCGCCGTCGTTCACGGACCCGATCCCTGTCGGCATGACGACCTAGATCTGCCGCGGGTGGACGCCTGGCGCAGGCCGCCCTGCCTGAACTGGGCCTCTCACCGCAGTAACGCGCGCGCGTCCGGAACGTCGCGGACGGTCCAGTCGGCGACGTTGGTCGGGCGCTTCTCGTCCAGGACGGCCTGCAGCTCCGCGCGGGCTTCCTCGGTGCGGCCGGCGCGCAGGAGCACCTTGGCCAGCCCAACGCGCAGATGCGTGTAGTGCGGGTCGAGGCGAAGACCGTGGCGGAACGCCTCCTCCGCCTTGCCGGGGTCGCCGCCGAACATCCGCGGCACCTCGAGGTAGACGTTGCCGGCCAGCGCGTACGCGACGGGCGACGAGGGATCAAGCTCCAGGGCCTTGCGCATCTCCGTCTTCACGGTGCCGAGGAGCGCCAGCGAGTTCATGATCCCTCGCGTCTGTCCGAGCCGTGCGGTGTTGATCCCGTACCACAGGTGCACCCGCGCATCCTGCGGCGCCTGCGCGACGGCGCGTCGGGCCGCCTGTCGTCCGCGCTCGTACGCGGTGATCTTCTCCTCGGACGTCCGGGCGCGCACGTCGCCCCAGATCAGCTCGGCGCGCGCCAGCGCGATCAGCTCGGCCACGCTCGGCGTCCCCTCGCCGACGCGCTCCAGTCCCTCACGCACCCGGTCGAGACGCGTCGGATCGACGTGGTAGGTGTGAGCCGCTTCCTCGAGCTCAGCGACGAGGGGCGAGTCGGCCGCGGCGACGTGTCCCGTCACGACGACGACGAGCGCGAGGGACACCGCGAGACCGCGCGCCCGCATCACGTCCGGTCGGCGCGCGCGATCTCCACCAGATTGGAGTGGAAGGCCGGTCCTCCGCCCATGTCCGCGGTGCGGTCACTCGTGAGCGCGTTGACGGCGCGGTCACCGTCCTGGAAGCGCGGCCACCAGATGCCCTCGACGACCACCACGCCCTCGCGCGTGGCGTTGGTGACGCTGGCCTGGAAGTACGCCGACCCGCGGTCGTTGAAGACGCGCACCCGGTCGCCGTCCGCGATCCCGCGGCCTCTCGCGTCCGCCGCGGCCACGAAGACGGTCGGTCGCCCCTGACGTCGTCGCAGCCGGTCGGACTGGCTGAAGCTCGAGTTCAGGAAGAACCGGTTGGGCGGCACGATGCACTGTAGCGGGTAACGCGCGGCGAGCGCGACGTTGTCCGGGCCTTCACCGAGCGGCACGTAGGTCGGCAGCCCGGGATGGCCGGCCGCCGCCAGCGTCTCCGAGTAGAACTCCACCTTGCCCGACGGCGTGGGAGCGCCGCTCGCGAAGGGCAGGTACGGCCTGGGCACCGCGAGACGGATCGACCCATCGT
>JBKPPN010000072.1:0-7475 GCA_046733575.1 Candidatus Methylomirabilota bacterium
ACACACAGGAAGGTGCGAGCGCCGACGCACCGCGGCTGACCGCTCGACCGGCGCGCGCGCCGCGTGAACCGGCTGTGCCGCGTGCGCCGTGGGGGACGCTGCCCGCGCCGTGGGAGCCGCTCGCTGACGCCGTCAGCCCGCCGCTCCCGCAGGGCGAGGTGCATCTGGCCGGCGACAGCGCTGACATGGCGGCCGACGCGACCCGACCGACGCCGGCGCCGACGCCGGTTCAGCTAGCGGCGCACGACCGGTCTGACGCGTCCGTGGGCGACACGGTGGCGTCGCACGCGTCATCGCCCGACGGTCAGGGGCCGGCGAAGCCCGACATCGACGCGCTGGCCCAGCAGGTTTACGACGTACTCAAGCGGCGCCTCGCCGTCGAGCGGCGCCGCGGCGGATAACCACGAGGAACGCCATGGCGAATACCGGCCTCGTGAAAGCGGCCATCATCAACCTGGACGGCGGCGACGAGCGTGTGGAGTGTCTCTTCAACCCGAAGGAGTACACGTTCACGAAGCAGAACAACTGGTCGAAGGACCAGAAGACGGGCAACAACGTGCCGCAACTGACCTTCGGCGGTGGCCAGCCCGCGACGCTCCAGATGGAGCTGTTCTTCGACACGTTCTCCGACGCCAAGTCGGGGGCCGAGCCGCGCGACGTGCGCAAGGCCTACACCGACAAGATCTGGAAGCTGATGGCGGTGGACGAGCGGCTGAAGGACAAGAAGAACAAGAAGGGGCGGCCGCCGACGGTCCGCTTTCAGTGGGGGCGCGCCTGGTCCTTCAACGCGGTGATCACCAGCCTGTCGCAGAAGTTCACTCTCTTCCTCGGCAACGGCACCCCGGTGCGCGCGACGCTCACCGTGTCGTTCCAGCAGGTGAAGGACGAGACCCAGCTCGCGGCGCAGAATCCGACGTCCGGCGGCGTCGGCGGCGAACGCGTCTGGACGGTGGCGGAGGGCGACACGCTGGGCTGGATCGCGTACAAGGAGTACGGCGACACCAGCCGGTGGCCGCTCATCGCCGACGCGAACCGGCTCACGCACGTGCGGCGGCTGACCCCCGGCACAGTGCTGGTGATTCCGAATGGCTGACAAGCAGAACCTGCTGAGCCACTTCTACCTCGAGATCGAGGGCGCGGCACAGACGGTGGCGCTCGAGGTCATGAACGACCTCGTCTCCGCGACGGTCGACAGCAGTCTGCACCTTCCCGACGTCGCGACGATCATCCTGCACGACCAGAAGCTGCGCTGGACCGACGACGCCGCCCTGGAGCCGGGCAAGGGACTCAAGGTGTCGTCGAAGGACGCCGCCTCGAAGGACGAGCGCCCACTGTTCGACGGCGAGATCGTCGAGATCGAGCCGGACTTCTCGGGCAGTACGCAGCGGCTCGTCGTGCGGGCGTTCGACCGGCTCCACCGGTTGTCGCGCGGCCAGCACGTGCGGTCGTTCCTCAACGTCACCGACGGCGACCTGGTGCAGAAGATCGCCGCCGAGGTGAAGCTGCAGGCGAAGGTCGGGGCGACGAACCAGGTGCACCCGTACGTCTTCCAGAACAACCAGACGAACCTCGACTTCCTGCGCGGGCGCGCGAAGGCACTCGGCTACCTGCTCTTCGTCGACGGCAAGACGCTGCACTGCGAGCCGCCTAACGACAGCGACCGGCCGATCGAGGTGAAGTGGGCGGAAACGCTCAAGGAGTTCCGACCGCGCATGACGACGGTCGACCAGATCTCGGGGGCGACGGTGCGCGGCTGGGACCCGGCGACTCGCCAGCCGATCGTCGGGCAGGCGCAGAACGGGAATGGCAAGCCCCAGGTCGGGGAGGGGCGCCGCGGCGGGGAGTTGGCGCAGCGCGCCTTCAACCTCGAGGCGCCGCACCTGACGGCGGCCCGCCCCATCCGCACGCAGGCAGAGGCGGACCGCCTCGCCCAGGCGGTGGCCGACCGCCGCGCGAGCCGCTTCATCGAGGCGGAGGGAGTCTGCCTCGGGAACAGCAGGATCATCGCTGGCTCCTCGCTCAAGGTGACCGCCGTCGGCGACCGCTTCACCGGCACCTACTTCGTCACCAGCGCGCGCCACACCTTCAGCCACGAGGAGGGGTACGCCACGCACTTCGGTGTCTCGGGTCAGCACCCCACGACACTCCTCAGCCTCGTCGCCCCCGAGCCCGCGGCAACGCCGACGAGCGGCCTCGTGGTCGGCATTGTCACCGACAACCAGGACCCCGACGGGCTCGGGCGCGTGAAGGTGAAGTACCCGTGGCTCTCTCCCGACCACGCGAGCGACTGGGCGCGCGTCGTCTCGGTCGGCGGCGGGGCCGAGCGCGGCGTCGAATTCCTCCCCGAGATCAATGACGAGGTTCTGGTCGGCTTCGAGATGGGCGACGTGCACCACCCGTACGTGCTCGGCGGGCTGTGGAACGGCCAGGACAAGCCGCCCGGCGACAAGAGCAAGACGGTTAGCGGGGGCAAGGTGCAGCAACGCGTCATCCGGTCGCGCGCCGGTCACACGATCACGCTCGACGACAGCGACGGGGGCGGCGGCATCACCATCGAAGACAGGAACGGCAACAGCGTCGTGGTCGACAGCGGCGCGAACGCGCTGCGCATCAAGATGCAGGGCGACGCGACGGTGGAGGCGCAGGGCGACCTCACGCTGCGCGCGCAGGGGCACGTGACGATCCAGGGCATGGGCGTGAAGATCGACGGCGGCGGCGGGACCGTGGACGTGAACGGCTCGGTCATCAACCTCAACTGAGCGCGAGGCGCGCGATGGGCCAGCCGGCGGCCAAGCAGGGGGACACCGTCGTCGCGACGGACATCCACATCATCATGATCCCGTCGCCCGGCGGGGCGGTGCCGACGCCGCTGCCGCACCCGTTCAACGGGATCGTCAACGGCAGCCTGAGCTCCAACGTGAACGTCATGGGAATGCCGGCGGCGGTGCTCGGCAGCACGGCCGACAACATGCCGCCGCACATCCCGCAGGGCGGCCCGTTCCAGAAGCCACCGAGTAACCGGGCGCAAATCATCACTGGAAGTCCCACGGTGTTCATCAACGGCAAGCCCGCGGCGCGCAACGGCGACACGGCACTCACCTGCAACGACCCCGTCGACGCCCCCATGGGGACCGTCGTCGCCCTGGGCACGGTGATGGTCGCATGAACGGCATCAACGGCACGATCGGCGTGGGCGGCAACGGGGTGAAGAGTGACTTCATCGGTGCCGGGTGGAGCTTCCCGGTCGGCATCGACGCGCGCGGGCGCATCTCGCTCTCGCGCCGGGAGCGCGACATCGAGGAGGCCATGCTCATGATCCTCCTCACGCCGAAGGGACAGCGCGTCATGCGCCCCGACTTCGGCTGTCAGATCCACGACCTCGTGTTCGCGCCGAACGACGCCACGACCGCCGGACTGGCCGCCTACTACGTCGAGGAGGCGCTTGCGATGTGGGAGCCGCGCATCCGGGTGCTCGAGGTCGCGGCCACCCCGGACACGGAGCGCGACGAGCGGCTGCAGGTCGAGATCCAGTACGAGGTCAAGGCGACGTACGACCGGCGCGCGCTGGTCTTCCCCTTCTATCGCATCCCTGGAGAGTAGCCGCGGCGACCGCCGCCGCCGTCGGCTCGCGAACGCATCGACGACCCACGACCGCAGTTACGGGATGGCCTCATGCCGCTACCGACCGTCACGCTGGACGACCGCCACTTTCAGGACATCGTCGACCAGGCGAAGAGCCTGATCCCGCAATACTGCCCGGAGTGGACCGACCATAACGTCAGCGACCCGGGCGTGGCCCTCATCGAGATCTTCGCCTGGATGACGGACCTCCTGCTGTACCGGGTCAACCAGACGCCGGACAAGATGTACGTAAAGTTTCTCGAGTTGATCGGCGTCCGGCTCGAGCCGCCGCGCTCGGCGCGCGCGCCCGTCACCTTTTACCTCTCCGCCGCGCAGCCGACCGAGGTGACGATCCCCGAGAACACCGAGGTCGCCACCGTCCGCACGGAGAGCAACGCGGCGATCATCTTCAGCACCGAGTCGGACCTCACCATCCGCCCCCCCGTCCTCGCCGGCGCGTTCACGCGCGACATCGACCGGCGCGGCGAGGGCGAGTGGTCCGAGCACGACCTGCGCACGATCGACATGCCGGGGCAGCGGATCGCGATCTTCTCCGAGGACCCGCGCCCCGGCGACGCCTTCTACCTCGCCTTCCGCGACGACCTCAGTCACCACTTCCTGGCGCTCCAGGCCAACTGCGAGGTCGCCGGCGGCGCGGGCGTCGACCCGCGTGACCCGCCGATCCGCTGGGAGGTGTGGCAGGGGGGCGCCGACCGCTGGGCGCCCTGCGAGGTCGAGGCGGACGGCACGGGCGGCTTCAACTGGTCGGGCGAGGTCCTCCTGCACGTCCCGTCGATGATGCGCGTGACATTCCGCGACGTGCCCGCGTACTGGATGCGCTGCCGGGTCGTCGAGCCGCGCGTCGGCACCGCGCCCTACAAGGTCTCTCCCGAGATCGAGCGGCTGCGCATCGAGGCGCGTGGCGGCACCGTGACCTCGCGCCACGCCGTGACCGTGCTCAACGAGGTGCTGGGGCGGAGTGAGGGGACGCCGGGCGAGGCGTACCGGCTCCTGCACGCCCCCGTCCTCGCCCGTGACCCGGCGCGCGACTACCTCACCGTCGAGCCCCCGGGCGGGCCGGTCGAACGGTGGCAGGAGGTCGCCGACTTCGGCGACTCGGGCCCCGAGGACCGGCACTACACGCTGGACAGCAGCGACGGCGTGCTGACGCTCGGGCCAGCGCTCATCCAACCCGACGGCTCGGTGTACCGCTTCGGCGCCGTGCCGGCGAAGGGGAGCACGCTGCGCTTCAGCCGCTACCAGCACGGCGGCGGCGCGGCCGGCAACGTCCCGCGCGGGATGCTCTCGGTGCTCAAGTCGTCGATCCCCTACGTGGCCAGGGTCGTCAACCAGCGCGCGGCCTTCGGCGGGCGCGACGCGCAGAGCCTCGACGACGCCAAGCTGCGCGCCCCGCAGTCGTTGCGCACGCGCACGCGCGCGGTGACGGCCGACGACTTCGTGACGCTCGCGCGCCAGGTGCCTGGCGTCCAGCGCGCGGTCTGCCTCGCACCGGGCGCGCAGCCCGGCGCCGCGGGCGAGCCGCGTCCCGGCGAGGTGACGCTCGCCGTGCTGCCGCAGGTGGACGACGGCAACGGCTACATCGCCCCCGAGCGGCTCACGCTCTCGGCGGAGCTGAAGCAGGCCGTGGAGTCGTATCTCAACGAGCGCCGTCTACTCGGCACGCGGCTCGAGGTGCGAGCGCCGCACTTCACCTGGGTGTCGATCGAGGCCAAGGTCCGCGTCCCCGAGCGCAGCGACCCTGCGCAGGTCATCGAACTGCGCCGGAAGGCGGAGGCGGAGCTGTACCGGTACCTGAGCCCGTACCTCGGGGGGCCGGACGGCACGGGCTGGCCGTTCGGGCGAGATTTGCACGTCTCCGAGCTGTACGCGCTGCTGCAGCGCATCCCGTCGATCGAGTTCGTCGACGAGCTGCGCATCCTCGTCCGCGATCCGGGAAGCGGCGCGCCGCCGCAGCCGGCGCCGCCTCGCCTCACCCTGCCACCGCACGGACTGGTCTGCTCCGATGTACACCGCGTCAACAGGTCGTGAGGGCGCCGTGCGCGCCCCGACCGTCGCCGTCGGGGTGCTCACGGTGCAGCTGGAAGGGACGCTCGTCGAGACCGTGGCCCTCACGGGTCGCGTGCTCACCATCGGCCGCCTACCGGACAACGGGCTGGTGCTGCAACACCCGTCGGTGTCGCGACACCACGCCGAGGTGCACGTCGAGCCCGGCGGGACGGTGATCACCGACGTCGGCAGCTCGAGCGGCACTGTCGTCGGGGGCACGCGACTGTTGCCGAACCAGCCGGCGTTACTCGAGGCCGGGGTCGACGTGCAAATCGGGCCCTACGTGTTGACGTACGAGGCGGCGACTCCGCTCCAGCTCTCGCCGCCGCCGCCGACCGGGGCACCGTCGTCGCCGCCCTACGGCGTCCCGTCCGTCTACACGCCGCCGCGACCAGCCGCGGAGGAGCCGCTCCCCGACGTGCGGCCGCGGCCGACGTTCCCGCGCCCACTCCCCGCGGCGGCGCCGAGCCGCTATTTGCAGCACCTGCCGGCCATCTTCCAGGAGAACGAGTTCCTGGGCCGCATGCTGCTCATTTTCGAGGCGCTCTGGGAGCCGCTCGAGCAGCGCCAGGACCACATCGCGCTCTACTACGACCCGCGCACCGCCCCCGCCGGCTACCTCTCCTGGCTGGCGAGCTGGCTCCACCTGGACCTCAACCCCCACTGGCCCGAGGAACGCCGGCGTCTCCTCCTGTCGGAGGCGATGGAGCTGTACCGCTGGCGCGGTACCGCCTACGGGCTCACGCGGATGATCGAGGTGTGCACGGGGCTCACCCCGTCGATCACCGACGACGCCGCGCAGCCCTTCACGTTCCGCATCGCGGTGCGGCTGCCGCCCGGCAGCGACGTGCGGCCGGAGTTCATCGAGGAGCTCGTCCGCACCCACAAGCCCGCACACGTCGGCTACTCGCTGGAGATCAGCCCATGATCAGTCTCGTCGGCCGGGTGATCGGCGGCTACCGTCTCGAAGTCGCGATGGGCAGCGGCGCGTTAGGCGAGAGCTTCCGCGCGCAGCCGCTGCGGGGTGGCGGCGGCGTCGGCGGCGTCGGCCGGCCCGTCGTGGTCAAGGTCATACACGCGCGGCTCTCGGCGGACCCGGGCTTCCGCGACCGCTTCAACCGCGAGGTCGCCGCCGCGCAGGCGCTGCGCCACCCGCACCTGCTCGAGATCTTCGAGTTCGGCGAGGAGGGCGGGCAGTTCTACATCGCCATGGAGCTCTGCGAGGCGGGCTCGCTGCGCACGCTGCTGCAGCGCCGCGCCGAGCAGCTCCCCGTCGCGCGGGGAGCGGACCTGTTGCGGCAGGCCGCCGACGGGCTGGCCTTCGCCCACGGCCGCGGCGTGCTCCACCGCGACGTGAAGCCGGAGAACCTGCTCGTCGCTCCCGAGCCCGGCGACCGCGCGGCGGGAGGCGCCGGCGTGGTCAGGATCGCCGATACGGGCCTAACGAGAATCGCCGAAACGGGCGTCACGGTGGGGGGCAACGCCGCCTTCGGCTCGCTGGCCTACATGTCGCCCGAGCAGTGTAAGGGGCTCCGACTCGACGTGCGCAGCGACATCTACTCACTCGGCGTCGTGCTCTACGAGGTCACGACGGGGTACCCGCCCTTTCAGGTGACGACGCTGAGCGAGGCACTGAGCAAGCACGTCTCCGCCGTCCCGCCGTCGCCGCGCTCGGTCCTGCCCAGCGTGCCGGCGGAGCTCGAGACGATCATTCTCACGTGCCTGGCAAAGAAGCCGGAGGAGCGCTTCGCGTCGGCGGCCGAACTGTCGAACGCGCTGCGCCGACT
>JBKPPN010000073.1:0-17969 GCA_046733575.1 Candidatus Methylomirabilota bacterium
GCCGAGGACCGCGCGTCGTCGGGCTATCTCTGAGCGCGGGTGTGCTGCGGACGCCGTCGCTCGCCGCGCGCAATCGGCTCGCCGGGGTCGTGCTCGCCGCGCTCCACGATGCGCGCGCGCGACACGAGCTTTCCGTCCTCGCGTGCGAGGGACTCGGGCACGCGCCCGACGTCGACGACGACCGCCTGAGACTCCGGGCCCGCGCGGCGGATCGCGCCCTGGCCGACGTTCCCCTCGCGCGTGCCGGGACGCCGCTCGAGGTCGCGCTCGCCGACGCCGCGGCGCTGTTCGATGCCGGTCTCTTCTTCGAGACGCACGAGGTGCTCGAGCCGCTCTGGCAGGAGGCCGGCACGGGGAAGCCGGGATCGCCGCCGGCGGACGCGCGCGAGCCCCTCCAGGGACTCATCCAGATCGCCGTCGGCTACCAGCACGCCGCGAACGGCAACATCCGTGGCGCGCGCGCACTGCTCGCCGAGGGGACCGATCGCGTGTCCGGACACGTCGTGGCGGGGCGCGCCCTCGACGACTTTGCCGCTGCGGTCCGCGCGTCCATCACGACCATCGAGGACGTCGACGCCATGACGCCGCCGAAGTTTCCCCGACCATGACCCACGTGGTGGTCACGAGTTCGTCGACACAAGGAGAAGGAGAGATATGGATCTCGGGCTTCAGGGCAAAACGGCGCTGGTGACGGGAGGCAGCAAGGGCATCGGTCGCGCCATCGCGGACGGGCTCGCGCGCGAGGGCGCCCGCGTCGCGATCACCGCGCGCACGGCGACCAACCTCGAGACGGCCGCCGTCGCCATCCGGAGCAAGACAGGCAACGACGTCGTGACCATCGCGGGCGACCTGAGCCGCCTCGACGAGATCACGCGGGTGGTGACCACGACGCGGGAGCGGCTCGGCCGCATCGATATCCTCGTGAACAACGCGGGCGCCATCCGCGGCGGTGACTTCCTGAAGATTCCTGACGAGCAGTGGGCGGGCGACTGGAGCCTGAAGATCCTCGGCTACGTGCGCATGGCGCGCGCGGTGCTGCCGCTCATGCAGCAGCAGGGCGGGGGCCGGATCCTGAACATCGTCGGCGCGGCGGCGCGCAATCCGACGCCGGGCTACCTGCCCGGCGGCATCGCCAACGCGGGCCTCATCAACTTCACCAAGGGCCTCGCGGACCTCGGCGCGCCGTCCAACATCCTGGTGAACGCGATCTCGCCCGCCGCCACCGCGACCGATCGCTGGGAGTCCTTGCAGGAGCAGCAGGCCAGGGCGACGGGGAAGACGAAGGACGAGGTCAAGGCGGAGGCGTTCGCGGCCTATCCGCTGAAGCGCATCGCGACGCCGGAGGACGTCGCCGATCTCGCGTGCTACCTGCTCTCCGAGCGGGCCTCGTTCCTCACCGGGATCTGCATCACGGTCGACGGGGGCGCGACGCGCGGAGTGTACCTGTAGATCCTGACGGTCTCACCTTGACATGCGTCTCCTGCTGTCATTACTCTTTGCGCAACTAGCGCGGCAGCACGGCGTACGTCAGGAGGCCCGCCATGGCGGCAAAGCTCTTCGTCGGCAACCTGTCCTTCCAGGCGACGGAAGAAGACCTGCGGGAGCTCTTCCAGCAGGCCGGCAACGTCGAGACCGTGCGGATCATCACCGATCAGTTCACGGGACGGCCGCGCGGGTTCGGATTCGTGGAGATGGCGACGAAGGAAGAGGCGCTCAAGGCCGTCGAGATGCTGAACGGCCGGCTCTTCCGTGATCGCAACCTGGTCGTCGACGAAGCCAAGCCGCAGCCGCAGCGCGGCGGCGGCGCCGGCGATCGTGGTCCGCGTCCGTCTCGTCCCGGTGGCGGTGGCGGCGGCTGGCGCCGCTAGCCAGCCGCGCAGCCGGACGCGCCTGCCCACCGACCGTTCAGAACAGACGAAGCTGGGGCTCGTCCTCCTCGGCGGGCCACACTCCGTCGCGCGTGGCGAAGTCCTTGAAGCGTGTCCAGATCTCCTGCGCCTTCGCGTGATAGAAGTCGCTGTTCTCGTCGGGCCGACGCGGATCCCACAGTGTCGCGAGCCGCGCGTGATCGTTGACCGACACGTCGGCGCCGCGACCGATGACGTAGTAGGAGATCTGATCGCCGGGCTGCCAGCCCGTCCCGGACGCCGAGGCCAGCTCGTAGGCGGCTGACGGCGCGCGCTCGCCGGCGCGGAGCTTCTCCGCGTACACCTCCAGCGTGTCGTGCAGCGTTTCCGTCCGCGCGAACAGTCGCACCGGCACGCGGTGCGCGATGAAGTCCGCGCACCAGCGATCGACCACGGCCTTGACGTCGGCGCCGCGGCCGCGCAGGAGCAGGCCCACGATCTCGTCGATCATCTGGCGCTGGAACGGCTCGAGCCCGCGCGAGCGGAACCCCGAGCCCTTGAGGGTGACGCGGCCCCGCGCGTCGAGCAGGCCGTACGTCTTCATCTTGTAGCTGAGCATCGCCTGGTAGCGCCCGTCGAGCTCGAGCTGGATCCCGTCGGGCAGCGTACTGGAGAGCGACGCCAGCAATGCGTCGTCGTGGTCCGGCGCGTGGCCGGGAGGCGGGATGAAGTAGACGCCGTCCGTGTCCGCTTCCAGCGGCACGGCGCCGCGGGCGCGAAGCCCGTCCAGGATGCGTGTCACGACGTCGCGGCCGTGGTCGGTGACGCGGTTCGCGGCGGCGTAATCGTTCCAGTGTCCGTTGCCGAACGCCAGGTAGCCGTAGAAGGCGTTGATCAGGATCTTGAACGACTGCTGCATGGCGTTGAGGTGCGCGCGCGCCGCGGCGTCGTGTGCCTCGCGCGCCAGACGCTTGGCGCGCACGCGGAAGTCTCGGAGCTCACCGAGCAGGGCCAGGAACGCGCCGGCGTCGTCCGAGGCGGGCGCGATGCTGTGCGACAGCATCAACGACGGATAGAGGGACGTGACGTCGACGTGCAGCACGGGACGAGCGACGCCGCGCATGAACACGCCGGTGTAGCCGCCGCCCACCGACGTGCCCGCCTGCGGCGTGGGGATGGCACGACCGCGTCGCAGCGCCTCGCGCAGCAGCAGCGCGTCGATCTTGGCGGCGGCGCCGCGCAGGACGGTCGCCTGGTAGTCGAAGGGCACGACTTGCGCCTGCGCGAAGTAGGGCGGAGCCAGGATGCGGGCGATGGCGAGCGTCTCCACCGCGTCGTCCTGCGCGTAGGCCATGAGCCGGTCCGGCGACGCGGCCAGCTCACCGCGCACGTCGGAGGCGTCGACGTAGGTCCGATCGGCGGCCGCCACACCGAGATGCCGCGCGATGTCCTTCAGCCCGAAGGACGGGAGATCGCGCGCGCCGACGTCGTGGAGCTGGGCCAGCATCCACGTGTCGACGACGTGACGGCCGGCGACGTCGTAGCGCGGGAAGGCGATCGTCCGCTCCGCGACCTGCAACCGCGACGGGCGCGCGCGGACGGGACTGCCGTCGCGACCCCACGCCAGCGCGAGGCCGTGGCGTCGGGCCCGCGCCTCGAGATAGGGCAGGTCGAAGCGGAAGATGTTGTGGCCCTCCAGCACGTCGGGATCGCGCTCCATCACGAGCCGCGAGCAGGTCTCGAGCAGCGTCTTCTCGTCCACGCGATCGCCGCGCACGACGTGACGGAACCCCGTCGAGTCGGCGAGCGCCACCGCCACGATGCGATCGCCGGGGCGCGCCGCGCTGGGAAAGTCGTGGCCCTCCGCCGTCACGACCTCGATGTCGAGCGCGAGACGGCGCAGGTCGTCGAAGACCAGTCCGCCGAACGACGTCCGCCCCGTGGCGAGGAGAAACTGCTGCGCGGGGTCGGCGGGGAACGCGAACGGCGGCATGGCGCGGCAGCGATCCCGCGCGGCGAGCGCGTCGCTCCACGAGGCGAAGCGCACGAGATAGCGTAGCGGCCCGGGGCCGTCGAGCTCGGCCACATCGACCACGCCTCGCGTCCCGACCACGTGCGCGCGCTCCGCCACGAGAAGGAACGGGGAAAACGGAACGCGCTCGCTCACCGTCGTGGCGCCCTCGCGGCGGTAGAGCCGCATCGCCGCGCCGTCGAGCTCCAAGTGCAGGCCGACGAGACCGGGCGACCGATCCCATCCCGCGAGCAGCGCGGAGGGCTCGAGACTGAGAGCGGGAAGGCTCAGCGCCCGGTCGCTTCCTCGATCACGGCGCGATAGGTCGACGCGTCGGCCAGCCCGACGAGACGGCGACCGGTGGCGGGCACGATGACGGCCGGGATGGCGTTGACGCCGTGCTCGGCGAGCGCGGCCTCGTAGTCGGTGGCCACGGCGTGACGGCCGATGCCGGCGTCACGGTCTTCCGCGAAGCGCGCCATGTCGACGTCGGGCGACGCCTCCTGCACGATGCGCGCGACCTCGTCGACGTCGCCGATGTTGCGGCTCTCCGTGAAGTACGCGCGAAACAGCGCGAGGTGCACGCGCTCGAACGCCTCCGCGCTCTGCTTGGCCACGCACTTCGCGGCTTCGAGCGCGGGCAGGCTGAAGCCGGGCATGCTCGCGTGCGGCCACGGCGTGAACACGAGCCCGTCGGTCGCCGACATCGCCTGACACCGTCGCCACCCGGCCTCGCGGTACGTGCCGGCGAACGGCACGTTGTCCTCGCGCGCGGGACGCAGCGGGAAGGCGCGATGCTCGATGACGAGTCGCTCGCCGAATTCGTCGACCAGCTTCCGGAGGCGGACCGCCGCCGGGTAGCACCACGGTCAGAGATAGTCGCTGTAGAGGATGAGGCGCGTGGCGTCGTGCATGAGCCGATTCTACTCGCGAGGCGGATGCTATGCTCGGTCCATGCTGCGATCGCTGATGCTGCTCGCGTGCGCGGTGCTCGTGGCGGGATGCGCGGCCACGCACGTCACGTTCCCGAACGCGACCCCCGAGCATCCGCTCCGGATCACGGCCCACGAGTACAGACCCAGAGGTGACGGTCCGTTCCCCGCCGTGGTGCTCCTGCACGGATGTGGCGGCGTGTCGCGCTCGACGCACCAGTGGGCGGGCTGGTTCCGTGGCCAGGGCTACGTCGCCCTCGTCGTCGACAGCTGGCACCCGCGCGGCTTCTCCGACGGCTGCCCCATCGACGCGCCGGATCCTTCCCCGACGGAGCGCTTCGACGACGCCATCGGGGCGCTCGCGTTCCTGCAGTCGCGTCCGTACGTCGATCGCGCGCGCATCGGGGCCATCGGCTGGTCCAACGGCGGCGTGTACTCGATGGCCGTGATCAACGGACCGAGCCTCGAGCGCGCACGGCGCCGCGGCGTCGTGCTGCCCGAGCCGGGCTACATGGCCGGCATCGGCGTGTATCCCGGCGGCTGTGTCTCGCTCGTCTCGCAGCTGTCGGTGCGTCCGGCCTTGATCCTGATCGGCGACGTGGACGACTGGACGCGACCGGGACCCTGCGTGGACCTCACCGTGTCGCAGCGCGCGCGCGGCGCCGACGTCACGGTCGTGCTGTACCACGGCGCGTACCACTACTTCGACGTGGAGGGCCAGCGCCTCGAGGAGCTGCCCGGCGTGGCGAACGACAATCGCCCCAACGGCTGCTGCGGCGCCACCGTCGGCTACGACGCGGACGCGGCCGCCGATGCCTTCCGGCGGGTGGGCGCCTTCTTCGGTCGCCACCTCGCCCGCTAGCGGAGGCGGTCATCGACGCCTCCGTCGAGTTCGTGAAGGGCCTGCTCGAGATGGTGGTGAACATCCACGCCACCGTGCCGCGCGACCACGCGTCGACGCGGATCCTGGGCAACGAGCGGATGGGCAGCGGCGTGGTCGTCGATCCCGGCGGGCTGATCCTGACCGCGAACTACGTCGTCATGGGCGCCAGCAAGATCCACGTCGCGTTCCTGCGCGGCCGTCGGGTGTCGGCGGAGATCGTGGGCCAGGACTTCGAGGTGGGTCTGGCCCTCGTGCGCGTGAAGCGCCAGAACCTGAAGGTCGCGCGTGTCCCCGCCACCGACACGCTCGCCACGGGCGACGCCGTGGTCGCGGTGGCGACGACGGCGCCGCAGGAGCGACGCGTGGCCGGCGGCTTCGTCACGTACCTCGGCGAGTTCGAGGCGTACTGGGAATATCTCCTCGACCGCGGCATCATGGCCAGCGCGCCGAATCCCGGCTTCGGCGGCGGCGGTCTCTTCACGATGAAGGGCGAGCTGGTGGGGACGCTCTCGCTGAATCTCAACGACATCGCGAAGACATCGCTGTCGATCCCCATCGACTTCTACCGTCAGCACGCGGGCGAGTTCCTGCGCTACGGCCGTCCTGTGAGCCGTCCGCGCCGGGCGTGGCTCGGCGTGTTCGCGCACGCCCTGGACGAGGGCGTCGTCGTCGCCGGCCTCGTCCCCGACGGCCCCGGGGAGAAGAGCGGCCTGCGCGAGGGCGACGTGATCGTGTCGCTCAACGCCGCCCACGTCGAGAGCCGGCGCGATCTGTACGTGAGCCTGTGGCGGCACGAGCCGGGTGAGCGGCTCACCCTCGAGGTGATGCGAGACAACAAGCTCCGCATGGTCGCGGTCACCGGTGGCGACCGCGCGGAGTTCTTTCGCCAGCCTTGATCTTCGGCGGTCTGCGGGGCGCCGTCTCCCGCTTCTTCAGCAACGACGGCATGTTCCTCGCCGCGGGGCTCGCGTTCTTCTTCCTGCTCTCGATGATCCCGCTCATCCTGCTCGGCGTGGCCACGGTCGGCTTCGTGCTCTCGAGCGAGCAGGCCGCCACCGAGGTGGTGGGGCAGCTCGCGCGGAACTTTCCCGTCTACAAGGCGGAGATCACCCGGACGCTCCTGCGCATCGTCCAGACACGGCGGCTCTCCGGCATCCTCGGCACCGTCGTCCTCGTGCTCTTCGCCACGCCGCTGTTCGGCGCCTCGCGGCTCGTGATGCACCGGCTGCTCGGCATCCGCGGTCGCGACAACTTCTTCAAGAACCTGCTGCGTGACGCGGGCATGGTGATCGTCCTCGGCGTGCTCCTCTTCGGGCTCAGCGCTGCCACGTGGATCCTCTACTGGATCCAGTTCATGCTGCTGGGACCGGCCCACATCTCCCGAGGGACCGACGCCTTCACGTTCGTGAGCAGCGTGATCCTCTCCGGGGTGACCTTCTACCTGGCGTTCCGCTACGTTCCCCGGCGCCGCATGCGGCCTCGCGCCGCGCTGGCGGGCGCGTTCCTGGGCACCATCCTCTGGGAGATCGCCAAGCAGCTCTTCCGTCTCTACATCCGGGAAGTCGGCATGTACGACCAGATCTACGGCACGCTCGCCGTCCTCGTCGCCTTCGTGATGTTCGTGTACTACTCGGCGATCGTGTTCGTCCTGGCCGCGTCGTACGCGGCGACCCTCGACACCAGGAAGCGCTGAACGGGCGTCACCGCCGAGTGAGCCTCTCGCGGCGTGATAAGTTGGCGGCCACGTCGGTACGGAGGGGGCGTTCATGGCGCTGCAGGGGAAGGTGGCGGTGGTGACGGGGGCGGGGCGGGGGATCGGGCGTGAGATTGCGTTGCTGCTCGCGCAGCACGGGGCGCGCGTGGTGGTGAACGATTACGGCGGGACGGAGGGCGGTAGCGGGCAGTCGGCCACGCCGGCGGACGAGGTCGTCGGGGCGATCAAGGGCGCGGGCGGTGAGGCGGCGGCGAACTACGATTCCGTCGCCACCATGACGGGTGGCCAGAAGATCGTGCAGACGGCGCTCGATCACTTCGGTCGCATCGACATCGTCGTCAACAACGCCGGCATCCTGCGCGACCGGATGATCTTCAACATGTCGGAGCAGGAGTGGGACGACGTCATCAACACGCATCTCAAGGGCAGCTTCGCGGTGACGCGCGCGGCGGCGCCGCTCATGCGCGAGCAGAAGTCGGGCCGCTTCATCAACATGACGTCCACGTCCGGACTCGTGGGCAACGTGGGCCAGGCGAATTACGCGGCGGCCAAGCTCGGCATCGTCGGCCTCACCAAGGTCGTCGCGCTCGACATGAAGCGCTACAACGTGACGGCGAACTGCATCTCGCCCTTCGCGTGGACGCGGATGATCGGGACGATTCCGACCGAGACACCGGCGCAGAAGGCGCGCGTGGAGAAGATCAAGAAGATGTCGCCCGCCCACATCGCCCCGCTCGCGGCGTATCTGGCCTCGGACCACGCCAGCGACGTGACGGGGCAGGTCTTCGGGGTCCGCGGCAAGGAGATCATGCTGTTCGGCCACATGCGTCCGGTGATGCGCGCCCACCACGCCGAGGGCTGGACAGTGGAACGGATTGCGGAGATGTTCCCGGGAACGCTGCAGCACCATCTCGTGCCGCTGGAGACGTCTGGCCAGTACTTCAACTACGATCCACTCGTCTAGGGGCTAAGTCCGCGTCGGAACTCGCTCCCGTTCATTTGTAATCTTCACAAACATCTGCTGTGTGAAAAAATCTTCCTAACGCACGCGCTTTCCGTGTAGGATCGCGCGGACAGTAGGAAAGCGACTCCACCGCTACATGAGTTTCGCGGACCGCGGCGACCGCCACTCTCCCACACCAGCGCCGCACTCTTCCCTCCGCTCGTCCTTCGTGGTCAAGGAGACAGGCATGCGCCTCAGGCAATGCGGCGTGGTGTGCGGACTCATCACGCTCGTCGTCCTGGTCGTCGTTGCGGGATGTGGAAGCGGACGCGTGGTGCTGCCGATCTCCATCGATCCCACCATGGTGCCGCCAACGACCGTGCAGAGCCTCCGCGGTCACGAGCAGGCCGTGCGCGGGATTTCGGCCATCATGGTGAAGGACCTGGGGCTGCCCGTCCCCGCGCAGGTCACGGTGTTCGTGTACTCCACGCGCCAGGTGTTCGAGCAGGGATTGATCCAGGACGCCAACGTCTCGCCCGCGCGCGCCGCCGAGCTGAGCGACTTCGCCATCGGCGTGGGCAAGCGACGTCAGCTCCTCCTGAACGACGAGGCGTATCACGAGAAGGGCCGCGAGTGGCTGCGCCTCATCGCGCACGAGCTCGCGCACGTCTCGCAGATCGAGCTCGCGCAGGGCGAGGGCCGCGCCGAGCAGTGGCTCGCCGAGGGCATGGCGGAGTGGGTGGCCTTCACGGTGCTGGAGCGTCTGGGTCTCGACACCGTCGCGCATCGCCATCGCGTCGCCGCGGCCGGCATTCGCAACCACGCCGCGCTCGTCGCGGCGCGGCTGGATCTCGAAACGCTGGGAAGCCCGCGCGGCTTCACGGTGCGCCACCTGAAGGAAGGCTCGCTGCCGACCTATCAGCTGGCGTTCCTCATGGCGGAGTACCTCATCGACCGCGACGGGTTCGACCGCGTCGTGGAGTACTTCAGCGCCTTCGCGAAGAGCCAGAACCGCCACGCGAACTTCGAGCGCGCCTTCGGGCAGTCGATCGACGACTTCGAGCGGGAGATCCTGACCCACCTCAAGACCGTCGTGCGCTGACGTCCGCCCGCGCGGCGGACGGCTACGACGATCGCGCGCGCGGCCGGAAGCGTCGGATGCCGATGCCGGCGATGACGAGGCCTGCGGTGATGGTCACCCCCAGCCCGATCAGCTCGGGCAGTCCCGGCGCGTAGCGCAGCGTCAACGGCTCGTCGTCCTCCTCCAGTCGCACCGCGAGATCGCCCGCCGGTCCGGTGCGCGTGGCTCTCGGCCGATCGCGCGATTCCGCGCGCCACAGCGGATACGACCCGATCCGGACCGACACCCACGTCCCCGCCGCGCCCCGCGGGCTGAATCGCCACGCGTCGACGCCGGTGCGTTCGGGCAAGGCGACGGCCTCGCGTCGGCGGTAGATCTCGAACGGCGGCGTGGACGCGTGACTCCACCCCGCGCGGGCGGCGGCGGCCGTCAGCGCGGGACGATCGTCTTCGAGCGCCACGATCGTGCTGATGCCGAGCCGATCGCCCGCCGTCGCGATCGCGCGATCGAGCTCGTCCAGCGGCACGCCGAACAGTGTCCGGCCGTCGAGCTGCTCGGCGAGGACGGCGATCGCGCCGCGTCCGGCATGGCCGCGGTAGACGTAGGCGGCGACCGTGGACGGATGCGTGAAGGTGCCGTTGACGATCGACCGTCCCGTCGTGCGAGGCGTGAGCGCGGTGATGTGCGTGTGCGGCCGATACCACGCGGTCCCGTGCACGAGCGGAACGCCGGAACGCACGAACAGCACGCGACCCGGTGGCGACGCCGCGAGGGCCGCGTCGAGTCGAGCCAGGGCCAGCCCACGCTCCGTCGGTCCGTACGAAGGCCAGAGGCCCGTGGTCGGCCACAGCGTGAGATCTCGGCCGGGATGCGCGACGGCGATGACGAGCGCGATGACGCCGAGCGCCGCGGCGGGTCCCGCCGGGCCGTGGCCAGGCAAGCGTCGCAGCCCCGCGTCGATGCCCAGGCCCGCGGCGAGAACGAACGCCAGCCACGCGCTGTCGACGACGCGGTTGGCCGGGAGCCAGCGTAGTCCGAGCGGCTCGAGCACGAGCGCATCGAGCGCGACGACCAGGAGCATGACGGGCGCCCAGCGTGCGATCGACCACTCGAGGCGCGTGGCCGGCGCCCGCATCGCGAACGCCGTGGCGCTGACCAGGGCGATCGCGAGCGCGACGGGACGCAGGGAGAGCGACCCCCACGCGAGCGCGTGCGTGTACGACAGGCGGACGACGAGCGGCAGCGCCCAGACTGCGACGCACGCACCGGCGAGCACCAGGGCGACCACGACGTGGCGCAGCGCCGCGATGCGGGCGCCGGGACGCGCGGACGCCGCGATGACGAGGAACGCGACGGCGGCGGGCGCGTGGGCGGGATGCATCAGCACGATCGCCGCGACGAGCACGACGGTCGACACGGGGACGGGGCCGCCACGCTCGCTCCATTTCGCGAGTGACCACGGCACGAGCGGCAGGAGTCCCCACCCGAGCCGCGCTGCCACCATGCCGATGTGGACGCCGCCCTCGACGCCGCTCGCGAGATCCGCCGACAGCGTCAGCGCGAGGAAGGCCGGCGGCAACGCACGCCAGGCGTCGCCGCGCACGCGCATCGCGAGCGCGAACGCGGTTGCGCCGGGCAGCAGATACGCGAGCCACACGAGGGCGTGATAGACGGTTTCCACCGCGACGCTGCCGCGCAGCGCGGTGTGAACGAGCGCGCCGGCGTAGGCGAAGCCGGGCGGATAGAACTGCAGCTCGGGATAGCCGGTCCACCACGCCGGGTTCCACGTCCACGGCGCCCAGCCGTGCTCGATGACGTGGTACAGGCGGGCGAGCTGACCGGGGTGATCGTCGTAGGCGAGGGCGGAGCGGCCGAGCGCCTGCGCCCCGAAGAGCGCGGCGTACGTCGCGAGGAGAGCGGGCGGGATCGTCGACGCCGCGCGCACGGCCCACGATGATAAACGACGGGATGCGGGGTCGCGGTTGCGTTGACTTGTCCGCGCACGCAGTGTAAGTAGTCGGGATGTTCGTCCTTTCGGCGCGGCACGACGTTCGGTTCTCGCACCACCACGACGGCGTCTGCTGACGACCGGCAATCTCACTTCCCCAGGAGGAACACGGCATGCCGGTGCTCGTACGAATCCCCACCCCGTTGCGCTCGCTCACGAAGGGATCCGCGCAGGTCGAGATCACGGGCCAGACCGTGGGTGACCTCGTCGAGAACCTGGAGGGCCAGTTTCCCGGGATGCGCGAGCGGCTGGTGGACGAGGCCGGCGAGCTGCGCCGCTTCATCAACGTGTACGTGAACGAGGAAGACATCCGCTTCCTCGACGGCAAGGCGACCGTCCTCAAGGAGGGCGACCACGTCGCCATCGTGCCCGCCATCGCGGGCGGGAGGTAGGCCGCCCGCTCCTCGTTGACCACCTCGGCGCGAGCGGCGGCCCTCGCCATCTGGCAGGCCGCGCTCGCCGCCGGCGACGTCGGTCCGCTCGTGCGGGCGGCGCTGCGTCGCGACACCGACGTCCTTTCCACGCCATGCTCTCGCATCGATCTCGCCGCCGTCGCCCGCGTCATCGTGATCGGATGCGGCAAGGCCGGCAGCGCCATGGCCGCCGCGACCGAAGCGGTGCTCGGTGATCGGATCTCGACGGGCTTCGTCGTCGTCAAGGACGGCTATCGCGCGCCGACCCGCACGATCGAGATCGCCGAGGCCGGCCATCCCGTGCCCGACGCGCGAGGTGAAGCGGCGGCCCGTCGACTCCTCGACGTCGCCGCGAGCGCCGGGCCGGACGATCTCGTCGTGTTCCTCGTCTCGGGCGGAGGCTCGGCCCTCACGCCCGCTCCGGTGGCCGGCATCACGCTCGCGGAGAAGCAGACGGTGACGCGCCTCTTGCTCTCCGCGGGCGCGACGATCAACGAGCTGAACGCGGTGCGCAAGCACCTGTCTCGGCTGAAGGGCGGGCAGCTGGCACGGATCGCGGCGCCCGCGCGCGTCGTGACGCTCGCGCTCTCCGACGTCATCGGCGATCCGCTCGACGTGATCGCGTCGGGCCCGACGGCGCCGGATCCGACGACGTACGTCGATGCGCTGCGGGTCCTCACCACGCGCGGCGTTCTCGACGCCGTGCCCGCTGCGGTGCGCGAGCATCTCGAGGCGGGCGCGCGCGGCGACCGCGACGAGACGCCCAAGCCCGATGATCCGGTATGGGACCGCGTGGACAACGTGGTGATCGGCAACAACACGCTGGTGGTCGATGCGGCAGTGAGCGCGGCGAAGGCACTGGGGTTCCAGACGGAGCTGGTCACCAGGCAGCTCCAGGGGGAGGCGCGCGAGGTCGCGCGGGATTTCGTCGCACGAGCGCGGCGCACCACGGCGCCGGCGTGCGTCGTCGGCGCCGGCGAGACGACGGTCACCGTGCGCGGTCCGGGTCGCGGCGGTCGCTGCCAGGAGTTCGCGCTCGCCGCGGCCCTCGAGATTGGTCGGAGCGAACCGATCACGGTCCTGGCCGCGGGCACGGACGGAACGGACGGACCAACCGACGCCGCCGGCGCGGTGGTCGACGGATCTACCGCGCACGCCGACGCGGGTACCGAGCAGCGCGCGCGGGCGGCACTCCACGACAACGACGCCTACACGTTCCTCTCCGTCGCCGGCGACCTCGTCGTCACGGGTCCGACCAATACGAATCTACTCGACGTGTACGTCGCGCTTCATAGCGCTGCCTCTCAAACGGGCGAAGCGCTCTAAGCGTCTGAAAAATTTTTCGCGACCGCGACGTAGTCACAGGGTTATCCCCGGCTCGCGCACAGTCCGTGTGGACAACCCGTGTGTTATTCTTGCCGCCGATGTCGTTCGTGAACCTGCTCGGTCTCTCTCCCTCCGATCTGGAAGACCTCGCGAAAGACCTCGGCGCCTCGCGGTATCGCGGTCGGCAGCTCGCCACGTGGATGTACAGGAAGGGCGAGCTGAACCTCGACGCGATGACCGATCTGCCCCGCGAGTTCCGCGTTGCGCTGGCAGACCGCGCGGCGATCGCCGTGCCCGAGGTCGACGTGGTCACGCCGTCGCTCGACGGCAGCCGCAAGCTCGTCCTGCGCCTCGCCGACGAGGCGCGGATCAGCAGCGTGCTGATGCCCGACGACGACCGGCTCACGCTGTGCCTCTCCACGCAGGTCGGCTGCGGTTTCAAGTGCTCGTTCTGTTTGACGGGAACGATGGGGCTGGAGCGAAACCTCACGACGGCGGAGATCGTCGGGCAGCTCATCGTGGCCAATCGCGTCGCGGCGCCCGCGCGCGTCACCCACATGGTGTTCATGGGCATGGGGGAGCCGCTCGCCAACTTCACCGCGGTGACCGACGCCATCCGGATCTTCACCGATCCCCGGCTCGGCCTCGGCTATTCCCCGCGACGGATCACGGTGTCGACGGTCGGCCTCGTCACGGGCATCGACCGTCTCGCCGGCGCGAACCTCAAGGTGAACCTCGCGATCTCGCTGCACGCGGCCGATGACGACGTGCGATCTCGGCTCATGCCGGTCAACACGTCGTGGAATCTCGCCGCGCTGATGGACGCGGTGCGACGCTACCCGCTGCAGCCGCGTCAGCACGTGTTCTTCGAGTACACGCTCCTCCACGAGGTGAACGACGCCCCCGAGGACGCGCGCGCCCTCGCCCGGCTCCTGCGTGGCGTGCGCGGCAAGGTGAACCTGATCCCGTTCAACGCGTGGTCGGGCGCTCGCTTCGAGCGCCCACCGCTGCCCGTGATCCTCAAGTTCCAGTCCATCCTCATCGAGGCGGGGATCACGACGACCGTGCGGTGGAGCAAGGGCGAGGACATCGGCGCGGCCTGCGGTCAGCTGAAGGAGCCCGTGCCCGCCTGATGCCGACGGTGGCATTCGCGACCCTCGGCTGTCGGGTCAACCAGGTCGACACGGAGGAGATGCAGGCCGCCCTCGAGGCGGACGACTTCCGCACCGTTCCCTTCGGCGAGCCCGCCGATGTCGTGGTCGTCAACTCGTGCACCGTCACCGCGCGCGCCGAGTTCTCGGATCGGCAGATGGTGCGGCGCGCGGCCCGCACGAGCGCCGACGCGCGCGTCGTCGTCACCGGCTGCTGGGCCCAGGTCGACGCGCGCGCGGCCGCCATGCCCGGCGTCGACCTCGTCGTCGGGACGGGCGACCGTGCGCGCCTGCCCGCTCTCCTGCACGAGCTGCTCGCCGAGCCGCGCTCCGCGCCGCGCATCCACGTGGGCGATCTCGGCACGCGCGCTCCGCTGCCCGCGCCGTCCGTCGTGCGATCGAGCGTTCGCTCGCGCGCCTTCGTGAAGGCGCAGGACGGCTGTCAGCATCGCTGCGCCTTCTGCATCGTCCCGCTCGCGCGTGGCGCCAGTCGCAGCGTCGAGCCGGACGCGCTCGTCGCGCAGGTGGAGGCGATGGCCGAGGCGGGTCACGCCGAGGTCGTGCTCACCGGCGTCGACCTCGGTCACTACGGCGCGGACCTCACGCCGCGGACGACGCTGGCCGCGCTGATCCGTGCGCTGATCGCGATTCCGTCGCTGCGCCGCCTGCGCCTGTCGTCGGTGCTGCCCGCGTACCTCAGCGACGAGCTGATCGACGTGCTCGTGCACGCGCCCGTGATCGCTCCGCACCTGCACGTGCCGCTGCAGAGCGGAAGCGACCGGATCCTGCGCCGGATGCGCCGGCCGTACACCGTCGCCATGTATCGACGCGTGGTGGAGCGGCTCGCCGCGGGCATTCCGCGTCTCGGCCTGGGCGCCGACGTGATCGTCGGGTTTCCCGGCGAGACCGACGCGGACTTCGAGGCCACCGTCGCGATCGTGCAGGCGCTGCCCTTCACCTACCTGCACGTCTTTCCGTACTCCGCGCGGACGGGAACGGAAGCGACGCGGGTCGACGGGCACGTCGACGAGCGTATCATCGGGCAACGGAGCCGACGGCTCCGCGACCTGGCCCGCGACAAGGCGACCACGTTCCGTCGCAGCGGGATCGGCGACGTCGAGCACGTGGTGCTGCTCGAGGGCAGCCAGGAGGCGCGCGGACGTCTCGTCGGCCTCACCGGCAACTACGTCGAGGTCGTCTTCGCCGGCACGGCTCGCGAGGTCGGTGGGATGGCGCGGGTGCGTGTGACCGGAGTCGAGGGAGAGCGGATGACCGGGGAGCTGGTGTGAGCGCCGCGGCGATCGGCATCATCGGCGGCAGCGGACTCTACGAGCTGCCCGGGATGACGGACGTCCGCTGGCGCGACGTGCGGACGCCGTTCGGCGATCCCTCCGACGAGCTCTGCTGCGGCGAGCTCGACGGCCGTCGCGTGGTGTTCCTGCCGCGGCACGGACGGGGCCATCGCCTGACGCCGAGTGAGCTGAACTTCCGCGCCAACATCTGGAGCCTGAAGTCGGTGGGCGTGGAGTGGGTCGTGTCGGTGTCGGCGGTGGGCAGCATGCGCGAGGAGATCCACCCGCTCGACCTCGTCATTCCCGACCAGTTCTTCGACGCCACCAAGCGACGAGCGTCGTCGTTCTTCGGGGATGGCATCGTGGCCCACGTCGGGATGGCGGATCCCGTGTGTCCGCATCTCGCGGGCATCCTCGAGACCGCGGCGCGCGGCACGGCGGCATCCGTGCATCGCGGCGGCACGTACATCTGCATCGAGGGCCCTCAGTTCTCCACCAAGGCCGAGTCGCGGATCTACCGCTCCTGGGGCGTCGACGTCATCGGCATGACGAACATGCCGGAGGCCAAGCTCGCGCGCGAGGCCGAGCTCTGCTACGCCACGCTGGCTCTCGTGACCGACTACGACGTCTGGCACGAGACGCACGACACCGTCAGCGTGGAGACGGTCATCGCGACGCTCTTGAAGAACGTCGAGACGGCCAGGGACGTCCTGCGACGCGTGATCCCGGCCGTGCCGGAGGTCCGCACCTGCGCGTGCCCGCGCCTCCTGCAGAACGCGGTGATCACGGATCCCAAGAGCTTCCCGCTTCCGACCCGTCGCCGCCTCGATCTCCTCCTCGGGCACTACTTCCCGCTGCCGCCCGGCGCGCGGTCGAAGACGGGCACGACGCGGCTCGGTCCCACGCGGAGCAAGCGACGCGATGGCTGACCTCCTCGTCGTCGGCTCCGTGGCCTTCGACTCCGTGCAGACGCCGTTCGGCAAGGTCCAGGAAGTCCTGGGGGGGTCGGCGACGTACTTCTCGTACGCGGCCAGCTTCTTCACGCGGGTGCGACTGGTGGCCGCGGTGGGGAGCGATTTCCCGGAGCAGCACGTGCGTTTCCTGAAGGACCGCGGTGTCGACGTCAGCGACCTCATGGTCATCCCCGACGGGCGCACCTTCCGCTGGACGGGCGAGTACGGCTTCGACCTCAACGAGGCCAAGACCCTCGACACCCAGCTCAACGTCCTCGGCGATTTCCGGCCTGCCCTGGGCAGCGACGCGCGTCGGGCGCCGTTCCTGTTCCTCGCCAACATCGATCCCGCCCTCCAGCTCGACGTGGTGAAGCAGATGACGGCGCGGCCGCGCCTGATCGCGCTCGACACCATGAACTTCTGGATCCAGGGGCAGCGGGCCGCGCTCGAGCGCGTGCTGCGCGAGGTCGACGTGGTGACGATCAACGAGGGCGAGGCGCGTCAGCTCGCCAACGAGCCCAATCTCATCAAGGCCGCGCGCAGCATCCAGTCGATGGGCCCGCGGACGGTCGTGGTGAAGCGCGGCGAGTACGGCGCGCTCATGCTGACCGACGACGGCTTCTTCACGGTGCCGGCCTACCCGCTGGAGTCCGTCTACGATCCGACCGGAGCCGGGGACACCTTCGCGGGTGGCTTCGTGGGCTACCTGGCGTCGCAGGACGCGCTCGACGCGGTCACCGTGCGGCGCGCCCTCGTCTACGGGTCGGTCATGGCCTCCTTCACCGTGGAAGACTTCTCGCTCAAGCGCCTGGCGCGGCTCAAGCAGCCCGAGATCGCCGAGCGGTACGCCGCCTTCCACGATCTCGTCCGTCTGCCCGGCTGATGGACGGCACGGTCGCGCCCGCATCCACGAAGTACGACCGGCTCGTGTCGCTGCTGCGCGAGATGGAGAGCGTGGTCGTCGCGTTCTCCGGCGGCGTGGACTCGACGTTCCTCGCGCGCGCCGCGCGCGACGCTCTGGGGACCCGGGCGCTGCTCGTCACGGCGGACTCCGAGACGTATCCGGCGAGCGAGCTGGCCGAGGCGCGTCGTCTGGGCGCGGAGCTCGGCATGCGCCACCTCGTCGTGCAGACGCACGAGCTGGCCGATCCCCGCTACGCCGCGAATCCCGTGAACCGGTGCTTCTTCTGCAAGGAGGAGCTGTTCACCACGCTCGCGCCCATCGCCGAGCGCGAGGGGTACCGCACGCTCGTGTACGGCGCGAACATGGACGACCAGGGCGATCACCGACCGGGAATGCAGTCGGCCCGTGCGCGCGGCGTGCGCGCCCCGCTCATCGAGGCCGAGCTGACCAAGGCCGAGATCCGTGAGCTCTCGCGTGCGCTCGGTCTCTCGACGTGGGACAAGCCATCGTT
>JBKPPN010000074.1:0-10517 GCA_046733575.1 Candidatus Methylomirabilota bacterium
GGCGTAGGCGCCGCGCTGGATGGCGGCGGTGCGCGGCTTGCGACACTGCTCGTAACGGGCGAGCGCGGCCGGGATCGAGGAGGACGACGAGTCGCCGAGGCAGCGCGCCAGCATCCGCGCGTCCTCGATCGCGGCGCAGGCGCCCTGGGCGAGAAAGGGCAGCATGGCATGCGCGGCGTCGCCGAGCAGCGTGACGCGGCCGCGCGACCATCGCGGGAGCGGCTCGCGGTCGTAGAGGGCCCAGCGGTGCACGCGGTCGGCCGCGTCGATGATCGTGCGCACGGTGGGATGCCAGCCGTCGAACTCGGCCAGCGCGTCGGCCACCTTGCCTTCCGCCGACCACGATTCGACGCGCCAGTCGCCGCCCGGCACCACGCCGACGAAGTTCATGTAGCGCCCCGCCGCGATCGCGTAGTGCACGAAGTGCCGCCGCGGTCCGAGCCACGAGCCGGCGCGCGGCACCCCGCTCTCCGCGAGTCGCTCGCTCGCGGCGAGCCCGCGATAGGCGATGCTGCCCGAGAAGCGCGGGGAGTCCGGGCCGAGCAGACGCTCGCGGACCGTCGAGTGGATCCCGTCCGCGCCGACGACGACGTCGCCGCGCACCACGACACCGTTGTCGAACGCGACCTCGACGTGATCGTCGCCGTCGGTCACGTCGACGGCGCGGTGACCCAGGTGCACCACGGCGGGCGGCACGCCGTCGGCGAGGAGCGCGATCAGATCGGGCCGGTACACGTGGTAGTACGGGGCGCCAAAGCGCTCGACGACCGCGTCGCCGAGTGGCTGCGTCCACAGGATCCGGCCGTCGTCCCACCGGCGGAGATCCGAGCGCGACGGGCGGACGCCCACGGCGGCCAGGCGGTCGCCGAGTCCGAGTCGCACGAGGATCCGGCTCGCGTTCGGTCCGATCTGCACCCCGGCGCCGACCTCGCCGATCGCGAGGGCCTGCTCGTACACGTCGACGTCGAGGCCGACCTGACGCAGGGCGATGGCGGCGGTGAGTCCACCGATGCCGGCGCCGATCACGATCGCTCGCATGCGACGGATTGTGCCATGCTCGCCGCCATGAGCGACGCGGCGAGCGCGAACGCCTGGCGCGCGGTGGAGACCGTCTACCACGCCTACCTCACCGGTTTGATCCTCCACACCGTCGTCCGCCGCGGCGCCGTCGACGCCGAGGAGCTCGTGTTCCGGACGTTCCGCACCCAGCATCTCGCGAAGTTCCTGCCCGGCCTCGAGAAGCTCGGACTGCGGGGCCTGCCCGACGCCGTCGCGTGCGCGCGCTACCACTACCTCTCGAACTTCCTGGGCGGCGTCGGCGTCGAGTACGTGGAGGAGCGAGGGACGAAGGCCTGGATCCGCTATCCGCCGCCGCGCTGGATCTGGTGGGGCACCGCGGTGTGCGGGATCCCGAGCGCGGTCTCGCAGGCGATGCTGCGGGGCTGGCACGCGCACAACGGCGTGACGCTCGGCAATCCGCGCCTGGGATTCGTCTGCACCAAGCAGACCGTCGACGGCCAGCCCGGGCTGGAGGGCTACTACCTCGAGTACGACCACGACCTCGCGCCCGACGAACGACTGGCGATGCGTCCCGACGAGACGATGCCGCCCTTCGATCCCGCGAGCGCGCCGCGCGTGCCCGCGACGACGTGGCCGGCGGAGCGACTCGCCAAGGCGCGACGCAACTACGCGATGGACTACATCGCCACGATCCTGCCCGAGATCGTGCGGCTGCTCGGCCCTCACGAGGGCGGCGCGCTGGCCGGGTCCGCGGCGCGGCTCATCGGCATGCAGTACGGTGCCGCGTCCGCGGCGCTGGTCGGCGTCGACGCCGACGCACGCGAGCCATCCGCGGTCGCCGAGTACCTGACGCGTCTGGGACGTGCGCAGGGCGACGATACGACCTGGGACCGCGACGCCGACCGCGTCGTCGTGCGCCAGACGTCGTGGCGACTGATGGACGAGGCAGGGCCCCAGCCGCCCGTGGTGTTCGACGCGTGGACCGAGCTGTGGCGCGGCGCCGCGCTCGCCCGCGATCCGCGTCTGCGCCTGAACGTCGTACGCCGGCGTGACGCGGGCGATCCGTGCTGGGAGTGGGCGATCAGGCGAGCGTGATCAGCTGACGTCCTCGGCGGGCACGGCGCCGAGGAGACGCTTCACCGGCGCGAGCACGAGCGGCAGCACCATGACCACGAGCGCGGCGACGATGAACGTCAGCGCGATCGGCCGCGTGAACAGGATGGCGAAGCTCCCGTTCGACATCAGGAGCGACTGCCGCACGGACTCCTCCGCCATGCGGCCGAGCACGAAGGCCAGCACGAACGGCGCGGGCTCGAAGCCGTACCGCTTCATGAGCAGACCGATCACGCCGAAGGCCAGCATCACGCCGATGTCCCACACGTTGCCCGACTCGCTGTACACGCCGATCAGGCAGAAGAGCAGGATGAGCGGGAACAGGATCCCGTACGGGACGCGGAGCAGCTGCACCCAGAGCCCGATGAGCGGCAGGTTGAGCACGAGCAGCATCGCGTTGCCGATGTACATGCTGGCGATCACGCCCCAGAAGATCTCGGGATGCTCCTTGATGAGGAGCGGGCCGGGCTGCACGCCGTGGATGAGGAACGCGCCGAGCAGCACCGCCATCACGACGTTGGGCGCGAAGCCCAGCGTGAGGAGCGGGATCATCCCGCCTCCCGTCGCCGCGTTGTTGGCGGCCTCGGGTCCGGCCACGCCCTCGATGGCGCCGTGACCGAAGCGCTCGGGCGTGCGCGAGATTCGCTTCTCCAGCGCGTACGAGATGAAGGTCGGGATGATCGACCCGATGCCGGGCAGGATGCCGAGGAGAAATCCCAGCACGCTGCCCCGTGCGATGGGCGCGGCGGACCGCTTCCAGTCCGCGCGGTCTGGCAAGAGTCCCCTGATCCGCGTCTCGAACACGTCCTGCGTGACGCCCTGCCCGATGTTGAGCAGTACCTCGCTGATGCCGAACAACCCCATGATGATCGGCACGAGCCCGAGCCCGTCGCTCAGGGTGATGCTGCCGTAGGTGAAGCGCGGCGACGCCGTCATGGGGTCGAGACCGATCGTGCCGAGCAGCATGCCGAGCAGCGCCATGGCCACGGCCTTCAACTTCGAGCCTGCCGTGAGATACGCGACCATCGTGAAGCCGAGAAGCAGGAGGCCGAAGATCTCGGGCGGTCCGAAGCGCAGCGCCACCGACGTGAGCGGCGGCGCCAGCAGCATGATGCCGACCACACTGAACGTCCCTGCGATGAAGGAGCCGAACGCGGCGATGCCGAGGGCCGGCCCGGCCCGTCCCTGCCGCGCCATCTGGTAGCCGTCGATGCACGTCACGACCGAGGCCGCCTCGCCGGGGATGTTCACGAGGATCGACGTCGTCGACCCACCGTACATCGCGCCGTAGTAGATGCCGGCCATCATGATGATCGACGCGGTGGGCGACATCGCGAACGTGACGGGCAGCAGCAGCGACATCGTCGCGACGGGGCCGATGCCGGGCAGCACGCCGATGAGCGTGCCCACGAACACGCCGACGAAGCAGGCGAGCAGGTTGGCCGGCTGGAGGCTGACCGACAACCCGTAGCCCAGCGCCTGCAGGAGCTCCACGCCGATTTACGCCGGGATCGAGGCGTGAGGCCGGGCGAGCCGCGCGCGCCGACGTCGGGACGCGGTCAGGATCCCCACGGCCCCGGCGGGAGCTGCACGTGCAGCCACACCTTGAAGACGAGGTACGTCACGCACGCGGTGACGATGGAGCCGGCGAGGGCGACGGTCCACCGCTGCCGCTCGAGCCCGCGGAAGAAGAACAGGAGCAGCGCGAACGTCGACACGACGAAGCCGACGCGCTCGAGCACCAGCGCGTAGACGAACAGGGCCGCGATGGTCGCGCCCATCTTGCGAAAGGACAGCGACGCCGCGACAGGGTCGGACGCAATCCGGCTGCGGAACGCGCGGACGGCGAGGGCCACGCACACCAGCGTGAAGCCCGCGGCGAGCACCACGGGGAAGAAGCCGGGACCGGGTCGCACGATGGAACCGATCCGGAGGTGGGTGGCCTGTTGCAGCGCCACCACGCCGAACGCGACGAGGACGACGGCGGCGACGCGGTCGCGCCCCGTCACGGCTTGCCGAGGTTCAGTTTCCTGGCCAGCCGCGACACCATGTCGCTCTCGCGCTCGATGAGCTTCTGTGCGGCGTCGGGATCGTGGTGCTCGGCCACCAGCCCCGCCTTGTCCAGCGCCGCCACCACCGCAGGATCCTTCATCGTCTTCTCCAGCGCGGCGGAGAGGCGATCGATGATCGGTCGCGGCGTCCTGGCCGGCGCGTAGATCTCCATCCACGTGCTGAGCGACGCCTCGGGATGGCCCTTCTCGCCGATGGTGGGCGTGGTCGGAATGATGGACAGCCGCTTGCCCGCCGTCGACACGAGCGGAAACAGATCTCCCGAGCGGATCACCGCGTGCACCGCACTGAGGGCCGGCGCGCCGACCGGGACGTGACCGCCCAGGATCGCGTTCTTCACCGGGCCCGAGCCCCCGAACGGCACGTGCGCGACGTCGATCCCGTACGCCTGCTTGATCATCTCCATGGCGAAGAAGCCGTTGGTGCCGAGCCCCGCCGATCCGTACGTCAACTTGCCCGGGTTCTTGCGCGCGTGCTCGACGAGCTCCTCCATCGTCTTGAACGGGCCACCGCTCTTGACGAGCAGGACGACGGAGTCGAACGCGAAGCTGCCCACGACGGCGAAGTCCGACAGCTTGTACGCGACGTCGGGCTGCGTCGCGGGCACGATCGTGACCGTCGACCGCGTGGTGGCCGCCAGCGTGTAGCCGTCGGGCTTCGCCTTGGCGACGGTGTCCATCCCGAGCGCACCGCCCGCCCCCGCCTTGTTGATGAGCACGACGGGGACGCCGAGGTTCGCCGAGAGCTGCGGCTGGATCACGCGGATCGCGATGTCGGTGGGACCGCCGGTTGCGAAGGGGATGACGAACTCGATCGGTCGCGCCGGGTACGGCTGGGCGCCGACCGTCGTCGACGCGCCCAGGATCGCGAGGACAACCGTCAGACTGAGCCATGGCCGCATCACACGTCTCCGAGCGGGAACGACCATGGGTTCATCTCCTCCGCCGTCCGACCCAGCGCGTCCCAGTCGCCGACGCCGTTCCATACCGCTTCCCCCGCCGCCTGCGCCTGCCGTCGCAGCGCCGTCACGTCGACGCCGGGGATGACGCGATCGCGCATGCGCACCACGCCGTCGACGATCACGGTGTCGACGTCGTCGCCGATGCCGAGCTCGACGAGGGCGCGGATGGGATCGCGCACGGGCCCGAAGCGGAGGCTGTCGCGGGTCTCGAGGTCGATCACCAGGATGTCGGCCTTCGCCCCGGGAGCGAGCCGCCCCAGGTCGTCGCGGCCCAGCGCGCGCGCGCCCCCGAGCGTCGCGGCCTCGAAGACCTCGGCTGCCGACGCGGCGCGCAGGTTCTTGCTCATGACCTTGCCGAAGTACGAAGCCGTGCGAATCTGCATGATCATGTCGCGCGGATAGGTGTCGCTCCCCAGCGCCAGATTGACGCCGGCCTCGCGGTACGCCTGCCAGGAATCGAGCGACCGGGCGCGGCGCGCGATGTTCACCGGACAGTGGGAGACGTTGACGCCGTGCTCGCCCATCAGCGCGATGTCGCGGCCGCCGGAGTAGCCCGCAAAGCCACGGTCGGCCACGATGTTGCCGTGGCCGAGCGTCACGTCCGGCCCGAGCAGTCCGACAGTCTTCATGAGCTCGACCGGCGTCATACGGTACTCCGTCACGATCTCGTAGAACTCGATCACGCTGTAGGCGGCGTGGATGAGGACCGGCAGCCGCAGCTCGTCCGCCGCCGTCCGTGTGGCGCGCAAGAGGTCGAGCGTGCACGTGTCGACCTCGCGCGGCACGAGCAGGCCGCGCACGCGACCGCCCACCGTGCCGTCGACACGGCGGATGAAGTCGAGGGCGCTCCTGAACTCCTTCTCCCCCGCCATCTCGTCCACCGCGCGCGTGAGGCGTCCGTTGCGGCCGCCGATCCAGCGCCCGGAGTCGTACCCCGGGCCGAGGTATGCGCGGAGTCCGAGCCGCTCCACCTCGACGAGGAGCGCCTCCTGGACGCGGAGCTGGCTGCCGAACTCCATGAACGTCGTGGTGCCGTTGCGCAGGAGCTCGGCGGTCGTGAACGTGGCGAGCAGGCGAATGCCCGCGTCGGCGTCGGCGTCGGTGGGGCGCGCGTAGCGAGGGTCGCCCGTCACGCGCGCGCCCTGTCGCGGGACGCTGATCTCGAAGAAGGGCTGACCGAAGTAGTCGGGCCGCCCGGTGTCCGTGATCAGGCGGTGCGAGGCGCGATGCCCGGAGTGGACGTGCGTGTCGATGAAGCCCGGACACACGAGCTTGCTCCGCGCGTCGATCTCCGCGTCGACGCGACCGTCGAACCGTCGGCCGACGTGGATCACGCGGTCGTCCTCGTACACGACCACGCCGTCGGGCACCAGGGTGTGCGTGCCGTTCGCGAATCCCACCACCCAACCACCGCGGACCAGGGTTCTCACGATGCTCAGGCCAGCCGGGCGTAGCCGGCGTCGCGCGCCGCGCGGTCCCGCTCGAGGAAGACCTCGAAGTCGGCGGGCGCCACGCGATCGAAGCGCAGCAGGAGCAGGTCCTCGAGGAGCGGTCGCGCCTCCGGCGCCTCGTGCACGGTCGCGAGCGCGCGCGCGAGTCGGTCGCGCGCGGCGGCGTCCATGGCGGATGAGGCGACCAGCGGCGGACTCGGCGCCAGCGCCGTGCTCTCGACGACGCGGACGCGCGCGGCGGCGTCGGGGTCGTGGCGGCGCAGCAGGTCGAGCGCGAACCCGTCCACGGCGGCGACGTCGGCCTCGCCCTTCACCACCGCCTCGATGACCGGACGCTGACGGACGTACGGGCCGAGCACCTTGCCGTACAGCGTCGGGCGGTCGGGCGTTCGGTACTGGAGCAGGTGGAAGCGCGGCGCGTTGTAGCCGGAGTGCGAGTGCTCCGTGGAGTAGGCGATGCGACCGCCGAAGGTGTCGGCGAGCGTCCGGTGCGGCCCGTCGGCGCGGACGATGAAGTCCGTGAGGTAGGCGGCGCGGCCGCCGTAGCGCGGCGGCGAGGGCACGGGCGACGCCAGCAGCGCGGGCCGCTCGTCGCGCAGCGCCCAGGGATAGCCGCACATGAAGACGCAGCCCATGTCCCGTCGCGCCCACAGGTCCTCGAGCGACATGGGCGAGGTCTCCTCGGTGAAGTCGAGCGTCACGTCGGCGGCCGCGGCCACGCGGTCCATCAGACGGCGCCACGCCGTGACCAGCGACGGCGCCCAGGAGTAGAGCCGCGCCGAGGCGATCACCGGAACGCGCGCGCCTCCTGCAGCTCCGGACGAGCGGCGTCCCCCGACGCCGCCGTCGCCAGCATCTTGCCGTAGTACTCGCGCGCCTTGGCGCGGTCGCCCGCGCGCTCGGCCGCCTTCGCGACGCCGTAGAGCGACTTCAGACGATTCGGCGCCACGCCCAGCGACGCCTCGTACGCCGCGATGGCGGCGGCGGGCTGACCCGCGTCCATCAGCATGTCGCCGAGGAGCTCGCGCGCGGTGACGATGGGCCCGGGCGTGATGTTGTGCTTCTCCGTGCTCGCCTCCAGCTCCACGGCGGAGCGCATCAGCACGAAGCCGTCGTCGGCCTTGCCGTCCGCCCGCGCCGCCCAGGCCGCGGCCGCTCGGCGCTGGATCTCGATCTGCTCCGCCCAGTACGGGTCCTTCATGGCGTCCTTCAGCGCGGCAAGGCGATCCGTCGCGGCGCGCGCGCCGGCGGCATCGCCGCTGCGCGCGGCGCCGACGGCGCGCGCGAAGTAGATCATGGCCTCCGTGTGCGGGAAGCGATTGGGTCGCGGGTCGACGGCCGCCGCCTCCGCCCACTTGCCGCGCTCCATCGTCCAGCGCGCCTCGATGGCCGCCATGGCGAAGTGCGCAGTGGGCCGACCGGAGTCATAGCTGCGGGCGGCGAGGTCGCTCATGATGCCCCGCGCCTCGTCGACGATTCTCTTGGCCTCGGCGTCCTGGCCCTGCTGCAAGTAGCCGTAGACGAGATAGTCGAGGGCGTGCATGCGGTCGTCGGGATTGCCGCGATCCTTCTCCGCCGCCGCGGCGGCGAGGTTGCCCTGGACCGTCTCCGGCCACATGCCGAGCAGCACGTAGATGTGCGACGGCATGTGGAGCGCGTGCGGCACGGCGGGCGCGAACTGGGCGTAACGTCGCGCCGCGGGGAGACCGTACGTCGCGAGCGGCGGATAGTCGTAGCCGTGGATCATGTAGTGCGCCGCCCCGGGATGATCGGGTTCGGTGGCGAAGATCTTCTCCGCGATCTCGGCCGACCGCTTCTGCGCTGCGTACGTCTTGTCCTTGGGATCCGCGGTCGCCTGCAGCGACAGCGCGTAGAACGCCTGCACCTCGCGGTCGGCGGGATAGCGGTGCGCCATCTGCTGCATCGCCGCCCCGTAGGCGAGCGCGCGCGTCCGGTGATCGCGCGTGTCGGCGTCCTTGAAGAACGCTTCCGCGGCGGCGACGAAGTCGCGCTCGCGGTCGGACTTGGCGCCCGCGGCCTTCGCCTTGTCCACGGCCTCCGATCCCCGCTTGAGCGCGGCGGGCGGCGGTGGTGACCAGATCTGCGTCCAGTTCGTCATCGCCAGTCCCCAGTACGCCATCGCGCAGTCGGGGTCGCTCTGAGCGACGGCCGTGAAGGCCTTGGCCGCCTCGAGATACCAGAACGAGTGCAGGAGCGCGACGGCGCGCTCGAACGGCTTCTGCACGGCCGCGGCGCACGAGGTGGGGAAGCTCACCTGCCCGATCCGGTCGCCATCGTGCGCGCGGACGTTCGACGCGACGAGAGCGGTGAGCACGACGGCGGCGAGCGGCGCTCCAAGTCGCATACAGGCCTCCCCGGAGAATGGACGGGGCAGCGTACCACGACGCCCCGCGCGGCTCGCGCCGGCATTCGTGCGTCGTTTGCGCGGACGTCGGCCATAATCGCGTCGTGGGCGTGACCATCGAGCGGCGGCATTTCCTCCGTCTCGCCGCGCTCGGCCTCGCCTGCCCTCGACCGACGCGGGCGTTCGCCGCCACGGCGGTCAACGACCTGCACTCCCGGCTCAATCCCACCCGCGTGGCACGCGTGGTTTCCGTCGACTCCCTCGAGGCGCTGCGCGGCGCGCTGCGGACGGCGCGACAGGAGCGACGCCCGCTGTGCGTGGCAGGCGGCCGTCACGCCATGGGCGGACAGCAGTTCGTCACCGACGGCGTCGTCGTCGACACGCGTCCGCTCCGTCGAGTGCTCGCCTTCGACGCCGAGCGCGGGGTGATCGAGGTCGAGGCGGGGCTGATGTGGCCCGAGCTGCTCCGGCACCTCACGACCGCGCAGCGCGGACACGAGCGCGTGTGGACGTTCGCGCAGAAGCAGACGGGCGCCGACCGCCTGACGATGGGCGGCAGCCTTTCCGCCAACATCCACGGTCGGGGCCTGACCCTGCCGCCCTTCATCGGCGACGTCGACGCCTTCACGCTCCTCGACGCCGAGGGCGACCTGCGACGCTGCAGCCGGAGCGAGAACGCCGAGCTGTTCCGGCTCGCCATCGGCGGCTACGGGCTCTTCGGCTGCATCTACTCCGTCACCCTGCGACTCGTGCCGCGACGGGCCGTCGAGCGCGTGGTCGAGGTGCGGGAGGTCGACGGCCTCATCGACGCGTTCGCCGCGCGCGTGCGCGACGGTTACCTCTACGGCGACTTCCAGTACGCGATCGATCCGCGCGCCGAAGACTTCATGCGCCGCGGTGTGTTCTCCTGCTACCGGCCCGTCGACGATGCCGCGCCGCTGGATCCCGCGCGCAAGGAACTGGGCGAGCGCGAGTGGGGCCAACTCCTGTACCTGGCCCACGCCGACAAGTCGAAGGCCTTCGAGGCGTACGCCTCCTACTACCGCTCCACGAGCGGCCAGCGCTACTGGTCCGACGAGCACCAGATGAGCTACTACCCCGACGACTACCACCGTGCCCTCGACCGTCGCCTCGCGTCCGGTCCGGCCACGGAGGGCATCACGGAGATCTACTGCGAGCGAGCGGCGCTCGAGGCGTTCATGGCCGACGTCCGAGCGTACGCCCGCCGCGACGCCGTCGACATCGTCTACGGCACGGTGCGCCTCATCGAGGCGGACACCGAGACGTTCCTGGCCTGGGCCAAGAAGCCGTACGCGTGCGTGATCTTCAATCTCCACATCGAGCACACCGCGGCCGGCCGTGCGCGGGCGCGCGACGCCTTCCGCCGCCTGATCGACATCGGCATCGCGCACGGCGGCAGCTACTACCCGACCTATCACCGCCACGCCCTGCGCCGGCAGGTCGAGACCTGCTATCCGCAGTTCGAGAGCTTCCTGGTGAGCAAGCGGCGTCACGATCCCCACGAGCGCTTCCAGAG
>JBKPPN010000075.1:0-6483 GCA_046733575.1 Candidatus Methylomirabilota bacterium
CCTCTGGGCCGGCGAGCAGGTCGGCGCCGCGAGCCTGGCGCCGTGGCCGGCCACGCTCGGTGGACCGAAAATCTTGATCGGCAGCTGGAGCGGCACGCAGTGGATCGCGCGCGCGGCCAAGGAGTTCGACGGCTGGATCGCCTCGGGGACGAAGACCAGCGTCGCCACGCTTGCCGACGGTCTCCGCCGCTTTCGTGCCGCCGGCGGGACGCGCGCCATCGTCACGAACATCGCCGTCGACCTGGACGCATCCACGTCGCCGATGCCCGACGACGGACCGTTCCACCTGCGCTGCGAGGCGGCCACGGCACGCGAGCGACTGCGACGTCTCGCCGACCTCGGGTTCGACGACGCCGTGCTCGTTCCTTCCCGCCACGCCGAGCGCGACCTCGCCGCGCTCCGCTCGCTCGTCCCGTAGGGCGCGACGTCGGACGCTGCAGCGGCCGGCGTATCATGCCGGCCATCTGGGACGAGGAGGCAGGCGTGGACTTCGACACACGGGACGACTGGGGGCTGGCGGGCAAGGTCGCGATCGTCACGGGCGGCGGCGCCGCCGGCGACGGCATCGGCAACGGACGCGCGGCCGCCATCCTGCTCGCGCGCGCCGGTGCACGGGTGGTCGTGGTCGACCGCGACGTGAGCCTCGCCAAGCGCACGGTCGAGATGATCACCGAGCTGCCCGGCGAGGCGATCGCGGTGGAGGCCGATCTCACCCGCGCGCGCGACTGTGCGGCCATGGTCGAGGCGGCCCTCGATCACTACGGGCGTCTCGACTGCCTCGACAACAACGTCGGCATCGGCAGCCGGGGCAGCGTGCTGGACGAGACGGAGGAGAACTGGCGGCGCGTGATGCAGGTCAACGTCGACACCATGTTCCTCGCCGCCAAGCACGCCATCCCGGCCATGCGCCGCACGGGCGGCGGCGCCATCGTCAACGTCTCGTCGATCTCGGCGCTGCGCCCGCGCGGGCTGACCGTGTACTCGACGTCGAAAGGGGCCGTCATCGCGCTGACCCGCGCAATGGCCGTCGATCACGGCCCGGACGGCATCCGGGTGAACTGCGTCGCGCCGGGACCGGTCTACACGCCGATGGTGTACGGGCCCGGCATGAGCGCGACCGCGCGCGAAGGACGCCGCAAGGCGTCCGTGCTCGGCATCGAGGGCACGGGCTGGGACATCGGCCACGCCGTGCGCTTCCTGCTGTCGAGTCACGCACGCTACATCACCGGCCACACGCTCGTGGTGGGCGGCGGTGCGACCATGGTGGGCCCCGCGCGCGAATCGGGATCGTACTAGGGATCTGTCCCGCTCACCCGAGGGGCGGCGCGGCCTTGGCCGCGCCGCCTCCGAGCCGCGGGGATTGGGGGTCGTCGAGCCCCCCATGTCGGTTGGTTTGACAGCCCTGCCGCTTTCGCCCACGATGAGCCGCCATGGAACGGGCGGCGGACGTCGTCATCGTCGGAGCGGGCGTCGTCGGCTCGGCCACCGCGTACCATCTCGCGCGACGTGGCGTGCGCGCCGTGGTCGTCGAGCGGGCGTCCGTTCCGGGTGAGCAGTCGCGCAAGAACTGGGGCTTCGTCCGGCAGCAGGGCCGGGATCCGCTCGAGATCCCGCTCGTCATGGAAGCCAATCGCATGTGGCGCTCGCTCGAGTCGCAGCTGGGCGCCGACATCGAATGGGTCGCGGGCGGCAATCTCGCGCTGGCCGCCGACGAGGCGCGCATGGTCCGCTTCGAGTCGTGGCTGCCCGTGGCCAAGGAGTTCGGTCTCGAGACGCGGCTCCTGCGGGCGCGCGAGCTGACGTCGGTCGTCCCCGGCCTCGGCGGCGAGTGGGCGGGCGGGATGCACACGCCGGGCGACGGCCACGCCGACCCGGAGAAGACGACCGACGCCTTCGCGCGCGCGGCGACGGCGCAGGGCGCCGTCGTCGAGCTCGACTGCGCCGTGCAGGGCGTCGAGACGCACGCGGGCGCCGTGAGCGCGGTCGTCACCGAGCGCGGCACCATTCACACGTCCACCGTGGTGTGCGCGGCCGGCGCGTGGTCGTCACGCCTCGCGCGCACGCTGGGCGTGTCGCTGCCGCAGCGGTGGGTGCGCGGCACGGTGGCCCGCACCACGCCGGCCCCGCCCGTGACGGCGTGCGCGGTGTGGGGACCGGGCGTCGCGTTCCGGCAGCGACGCGACGGGAGCTTCAACATCGCGGCGGGCGGTGCGCTCGACCACGACGTCACCCTCGATTCGCTGCGTCAGGTTCGCTTCTTCCTGCCGAATTACTGGAAGAACAAGTCCATGTTTCGCTTCCACGTGGGGCGTCCGCTCGCGCGCAGCCTGCGCGCCGCGCTTCCCGGATCGGAGGGACGCCGACGTCTGCTCGTCTGGGATCGCGGGATCGACCCCGAGCCGAATCGCGCCAAGGTCCGACGCAGCTTCTTCGAGCTCCGCCGCGTGCTGCCTCGGCTGCCCGCCGGTCTCGCCATCGCGAAGAGCTGGGCCGGCGTGATCGATGCGACCCCGGATCTGGTGCCCGTCCTCGGGCCCGTGCCGGAGGTGCGCGGCTTCCTCCTCGCCACGGGGTTCAGCGGGCACGGGTTCGCGATGGGACCGATCGCGGGGCGCCTGATGTCGGAGCTCATCGTCGACGGCAAGACGTCGCTCGACATCTCCGGCTTCCGGCTCTCGCGCTTCGCCGAGGGCGCCATCGGCAAGCCCCGCAACGTCCTGTGAGGGCGGGTTCTGAGAATATCGGAGGGCGCGGCGCCCCCCGACCCCCCCGCCTCCGAGACGGCGCGGCGAAGATGGGCCGCCCCTCGGGTCACGCGATCGCGCTCGACGTCGGCGGGACGTTCACCGACGTCACGCTGCTCGACGTCGCGACCGGACGGCTGACGATCACGAAGACGCCGACGACGCCGCACGATCCGTCGGACGGGTTCGTCGCCGGCGTCGAGCGCGCGCTGGCGCGCGCGGGCGCGTCGCACGCGGACCTCCGTCACGTCCTGCACGGCACCACGACGGCGACGAACGCCATCCTCGAGGCGAAGGGCGCCCTCACCGCCCTGCTCACGACGGCGGGCTTCCGCTACGTGCTCGAGATCGGCCGTCACGACATCCCGCGGCGGGCGAACATGTTCGCCTGGACGAAGCCCGCGCGGCCCGTGCCGCCGGAGCTGATCTTCGAGATCCCCGGGCGGATCACCGTCGACGGGGAAGAGCTGGCGCCACTCGACGAGGACGCGGTGCGCGCGGCCGGCCGACGACTGCGCGAGGTCGGCGTCGCGTCGGTGGCCATCTGCTTCCTGCACAGCTACGCCGACCCCGGCCACGAGCGACGGGCGCGCGCCGCGCTGCTCGCGGAGTACCCGGACTGCACGGTGTCCCTGTCGTCCGATGTCTTGCCGGTGTTCCGCGAGTTCGAGCGGTCGATGGTGACGGTGCTGAACGCGTATGTGCAGCCCGTCGTCGGTCGCTACGTGGCGCGACTGGGCGCGCGGCTGCGCGAGGGCGGCATCACCGCGCCGCTCTCGATCATGAAGTCGAACGGCGGCGTGGTGGGCGCGGACGTCGTGCGCACGCAGGCCATCCACACCGCGCTCTCGGGTCCCGCCGCGGGCGTCATCGGCGCGCGCCTCGTGGGCGACGCGGCAGGCTTCGGTGACGTGATCTCCGTCGACGTGGGCGGCACGAGCGCCGACGTGTGCCTGATCCAGCGGGGCGAGGCGACCCTCACCACCGAGGGCCGCGTCGGTGAGTGGCCAGTCCCGGTGCCGATGATCGACATCCACACGATCGGCGCCGGGGGCGGGTCGATCGCGCGCGTCACCGACGACGGCACGCTGACCGTCGGCCCCGGGAGCGCGGGCGCGGCGCCTGGCCCCGTCTGCTACGGCGCGGGCGGCGAGGAGCCGACGGTGACCGACGCCCACCTCGTGCTCGGGCGCATCCCGCCCCATCTCCTCGCCGGTGAGCTGCCGCTCCACGTGGAGCGCGCGCGTCGCGCCATCGACGACCGCGTGGCGCGCCCGCTCGGACTCACTGTCGAGGCGGCGGCCTGCGGCATCCTCGATCTCGTCAACAACAACATGGTCGGCGCCATCCGGCTGGTGTCGGTGGAGCGTGGTCACGACCCGCGCGACTTCGCCCTCGTGCCGTTCGGCGGCGCGGGCCCGCTGCACGGCGCCGACCTCGCCGCGCTGCTCGCGATGCGCACGGTCGTGGTGCCGCGCCACCCCGGCGTGCTGTCGACGTTCGGTCTGCTCGGGACGGACGTGCGCAACGACTACGCGCGTACCACGCTGCAGAAGCCGCCCGACTACGACCTCGCCGCCGTCGCCGCCGTGTACGCCGAGCTCGAGCGCGAGGCCCACGCCTGGCTCGCGGCCGAGGGCGTCGCGGCCGGGCAGCGTCGCGTGCAGCGACTCGCCGACCTCCGCTACCGTCACCAGGGCTTCGAGATCACGGTGCCGTGGGCGGAGCCCGACCTCTCCGTCGACGCGCTCATCGCGCGGTTCCACGCGCGTCACGAGCGGCTCTACACGTACGCCCTCCCCGACGCCGCGGTGGAGATCGTCACGCTGCGTGTGACGGCGGCGGGGCGCGTGCGACGCTTCGCCCTCCCCACGCTCTCCACGCGCTCGTCGCCTCGCCGGCGCGGACGCGCCGCGCGGCGGTCCGTCTACTTCGCGGGCGCGGGATGGACGTCCTGCGCGGTGCTCGATCGAACCACGCTCGGCGTGGGGGCGGTCGTGCGCGGCCCCGCCATCGTCGAGCAGCTGGACAGCACCACGGTGGTGCTGCCCGGTCAGCGCGCCGTCGTCGATCGTGTGGGCAGTCTCGTCATCCGCGGGGGGCGAGCGTCGCGATGAGGCGACGTCGCACGCGTCCCACGAGAGCGTCCCGTCGGCGCGACGCCGCCGCGCACGACCCCGTCACGCGCGAGATCGTCAAGGGCGCGCTGCGCGCGGCGCAGGCCGAGATGGAAGCGGTCATCGAGCGGACGGCGATGTCGCCGTTCATCCGCGAGAAGAAGGACTACTTCGCGGGCATCCTCGACGCGCGCGGCCGCGTGGTCGTCGGCACCATGGTGCCGCTCTTCGGCAACCTCACCGAGATCATCTTCGCGCAGTACCCGGCGGAGACGATGCGGCCGGGGGACCTGTACTGGTACAACGACTGCCACGGCTCCCGCGGCGGCGTCTCGCACTCGCCCGACATGGTGTTCGCCGCCCCGGTGTTCCACCGCGGTGACCTCGTGGCGTTCTCGCAGACGTGGGGTCACTTCTGGGACATCGGCGGGCTACGCGCGGGCAGCATCTCGCCCGACGCCACCGAGATCTTCCACGAGGGCATCATCGTGCCCGCGGTGCGGATCTACCGCGAGGGCGTGCTCAACGACGAGGTGTTCCGGATCTTCCTGCGCAACTCGCGCTTCCCCGACATCCTGCGGGGCGACATCCGCGCCGTGCTGGCGGGGTGCCGGCTGGGCGAGCGTCGCGTGCTCGAGCTGTTCGATCGCTTCGGCGCGCCGACGGTGCGGGCCGCGTGGCAGTTCTTCGAGCGCCAGTGTCGCGACACGATCCGCAAGACCCTGGAGTCGCGCATCCCGGACGGGACCTACGAGGTGGACGATGCCGTCGACGGCGACGGCATGTCGGGACAGTCGTTTCACGTGCGGAGCGCGCTCGTGAAGGAAGGCGGGCGCATCGTCATCGACACGCGCGCGAGCGACGACCAGGCGCGCGGTCCCATCAACTTCATCATGCACGAGAGCGTGCCGAAGCTGATCCTCGGGATCTACCTGCTGTCCGGACATCCCACCGTGCTGCTGAACGACGGCGCGCAGGACGCCGTGGACGACGTCCTCGTCCGCGAGGGCAGCATCCTGCGGCCGCGCTGGCCCGCCGCCCTCGGCAATCGCGCCCACACGCTGGCGCGCGTGCAGTCGAACGTGCTCAACCTGCTCGCCCTCGCCACGGGCGGCGACGTCCCCGCCGCGAACTCCGTCTACAACATCTACTTCCTGCGCGGCGCCCACCGCGCCACCGGCGAGCCGTTCCTCGTCAGCGACGGCGTCGCGGTCGGCTACGGCGCGCGCCCCTTCGCCGATGGCCTCGACGCCATCTACTACGTGGCGCAGAAGAACTACCCCGCGGAGTTCATGGAGATGATCTTCCCGATCCGGCTCCGGCAGTACGCGCTCCACCGCGACTCGGGCGGGCCCGGCCGGTTCCGCGGCGGGTGCGGCGTGGTGCGCGAGATCGAGCTCACCGCCGACGAGGCCGTCATCGCCATCCGGCAGGACAACATCCTGTTCCCTCCCGCGGGCGTGTACGGCGGCCGGGCCGGGCGCCCGGGTCGCTGCGTCGTCAATCCCGGCCGCCCCGACGAGCGCGTGCTCGAGCCGATGTCGGATGGCAACGTGCTGAAGAAGGGCGACGTCATCCGTCTCTCGACGAGCGGGGGCGGCGGCTGGGGCAACCCCCTGGAC
>JBKPPN010000076.1:0-3221 GCA_046733575.1 Candidatus Methylomirabilota bacterium
GATCGCGCTCGTGGGGCGCCTGTCCATCGACGCGCAGGTACCGTTCGCTGCGAAAGGCCGCGATGGCCGCGCGCACGTCGACGCTCGCTGTCTGCGCGCGGCCCGTGCGGTGTCGCCACACCTCTGTCGCGGCCAGCGCCGTGGCGCCGATCGTCGCCAGCGCGGCCGGTCCGATCCTGAAATTCGTGGGCAGCACGGGGTCGCCGCCCCTCAGGGTGATCCGTGACAGCGCCGCGGCGTCGTCGCCGGCCAACCGCCACAGCGAGGCAAGCGCCGCACCCGGATCCGTCGTTCGACTCTCTTCCGTCATGGCAATCCTCGCTCGGCGTCCGGGAGGGGCCGGGGGAACCCTCCGAGGGTGCCCCTTGAATCGGGAGGGGCCGGGAACCCTCCGAGGGTGCCCCTTGAATCGGGAGGGGCCGGGGGAACCCTCCGAGGGTGCTCCTTCAATCGGGAGGGGCCGGGGGAATTACATCCGACCAGATGCCTGCCCGGCGATGTCGTAGGCGCGGTCGATCAGACGCATCACGCGCAGCCAGTCGTGCACGCTGATGGGCGGCGGGGCGCCGCGGCGCCAGTGATCGAGCGTGTCGCGCAGCGACGTCAGATGCACGGGCTCGGGCGTCTCGGCGGGAAACGTCTCGTCGCCGCTCGCGGTGCTCAGGCGGAGCACGTCGTCCTTCTGGACGAGGATGCCCTCACGCCACGCGATCTTCCACTCGCCATCGGTGCCGTCGCGCGGGAACGTGTTGCCCACCTCGATCGTGCCCAGCACGCCGCTCGGTGTCCGCAGCAGCACCGACGCGTAGTCCTCCACGCGCTGGCCGTGCACGCGCGCGCTGAGCTGCGCGCCGGTCACCTCCGCGTCTTCGCCCGTCAGGTGCAGGAACACGTCGAGGCCGTGCCCGCCGAGGTTGCGCAGGCAGCCGCCGCCCGCCACGGCCGGATCGAGCATCCACGCCGCGCCCCACGCGGGGTCGCGCGCGGACGTCGGACGGTTCTGCCGGACGTAGACGTGCGAGAGGGGGCCGAGACGATTCTCCGCGAGGAGGCGCCGCGCGCGCGCCACGAACGGCGTGTAGCGGTAGGCGAGGGGCACCGCCACGAAGGCGTCGCGCGTGCGCGCCTTGTCCGCCACGGCGGCGACCTCGGGCGCGTTCACGCCCATGGGCTTCTCCATCAGGAACGGGAAGCCGCCGTCGAGGAGATCGTGCGCCGTCCGGGCCATCGTGCTGTGACGCCCGAGGGCCACCACGAAGTCGGGCCGCGTGGTCTCGAGCATCCGGCGATGATCCGTGAACGTCGGGGGCTGTCCGACCTCGTCCGCGCGGTGCTTGGCGATCTGCGCGTCGGGGTCGTGGAGGCCGACCAGCTCGACGTCGGGCATGGCGTGGAGATGCCGCAGGTACGCCGCGTCCCACAGCGAGTGCCAGTGGCTCACCTCGATGGCCGCGACGCGCGTGCGCGCCGTCACGTGTCCGTCGCCCCGCGGATCCCGCGCGCTCACCGCCACTCGTCCACGCTGACCGTCTTCTGGTAGTTGGCGCCCATGATCCGCCAGTACGCGTTCGTCTCGCCGCCCACCACCACGACGTGGATGTCCTCGCGGCGGAACATCGGGATCAGCTCGTCCGGCGCGGCGCGGAGCTTCGAGGCGTACGGCTCCTCGCCCGCCGTCGCGCGCGGGTACACGTAGTTCTGGATGAGCTGGTAGTCCCAGTACTCCTCGGCGCGCATGGTGGCCGTGGCGTGGAGCCAGTCCCCGAGCGCGCGCTTCTCGGTGAAGCCGCCACGCTCCACGAACTGCCGCGCCGCGAGCGGATCGAGGAGGAGCACCGGCGGCGTGTGCGGGTCCATCCCGCGCACGAGGTGCTGGACGTGCGTCCGCCAGTGACGCTCGCGCAGGCCGAGCGTGAACGCCGTGGAGCGCACGCCGCTGAACGCGCTGACCGCGCTCTCGTCGGCGCGTAGCCCGTGCTCGACGTGGAACGGCGGCCACGGGCTGCGCTCCTCGTTCTCCGCGAACGTCACGCTGTTGTACGCGTAGTTGTTGCCCTGGTTGCCCATGTAGCTCACGCCGGGGACCGATCCGCCCTGGCCGTTCTGCGAGAGCAGTCCGTACGCGCGTCCGATCGTGGCGTTGGCGTGGCTGTACGGGCCGAGCGCCCCCGTCCCCGCGTTCATGCCGAGCTCGTGACGGATGGGTCCGTTCACGACCGCCATGGCCGCCATGGCGCTCGAGCTGCTGCTGCGCGCCGTCACGCCCGTCGCGGCGAGGGCCAGGATCACGGGAAAATACTCGGGCCGCGCGCCCGCCATGACGGCGTTCACCGCGACCTTCTCGACCGTGTAGGCCCAGGCCTCGCGGAAGTGCGTGGAGCGCATCTGCCCGACGATCTCGTCGGGCTTGCGTCGGGTCGCCGCCAGCATCGCGGCGACCCGCTCTTCCGTGGGCAGCACGATCGGCAGCATGTCCGTCCAGCGGTTGTCGAGGAAGAGACGGTGGAGGTTGTCCTCGGTGTCGGGAGCGCACACGCGCGGCGTGGAGCGATCGAAGGTCACGCCGTCGTGCTTGCCGTGGCCGCGCGGGTGCGTCAGGCCCTCCACGATCTCCTGCATGACGGGGCGACCGGTGATCGGATCCACGCCGTCCACGTAGCCGCGCAGCTCACGCGGCGTCTTCCCCATGATCGGCTGGGGCACGAACACCTGCGGCAGCGGCGACATGCCGTTGACCTCGGCCACCGCGCGGACCACGCGGTCGAACTTGTCGGTGTGGACGGCGACGGTCGGCACTCCGTAGCTCGCCTCGAGCGTCATCGCGTGCGCGGCGACCGCCGGCGCGCAGGTGCTTCAGTGGCCGACGCCCAGGATCGCAGCGTGGCCGCGCGCCCGGATCTCCTCCCACGTGGTCGGGTCGTCCTTCAGGTAGACGCTCGAGAGCGGCTTGAGCACGGTCGTCACGGCGGGCAGGTGCTCGGCGAACCACGCCTGCATCTGACCGAGGAACACGTCGGAGTCGTCGAAGCGACAGTCGACGAGATACACCGTCTTGCCGCTCAGCCCGTCGAGGCGGGGCGCGAGGGCCTTCTGCGTGACGAGGGGCGGGAAGCCCACGGGATTGAGGACGGTGAGGATCATGCCGGGGCCTCCTCAGCGTTGCTTGAGGCGGACGTCTTCGTAGGGCGCAGAGTAGGGGAAGTACGGGATCAACGTGAGGC
>JBKPPN010000077.1:0-10540 GCA_046733575.1 Candidatus Methylomirabilota bacterium
TGGCCCCGGCTCTACCCTTCACGATCGGGCCCGCTCGGGTCGTGCAGCCGGCATTGCTGCCTTAGCTTTGCCGACCGGGCTAAGGTAACTCCCGAACAGGCGGCATCCTCAGCGGCCCTGCCCGCGTTGCTCACCCAGTTCGAGGTCGACGCGTCGTTCGCGGGCTACACGCCCCTCACCGCCGCGGCCGCGGACGATCTCGTCGTCGGCGCGTCCCAGCGCGCGGAGAAGGAGAGCGTCGGCGGGAGGATCAGCCGCCCGGCGCAGGAGCCCGACACCCGTGTCCCAGCAGTGGTGCCGCCTGGGCGACTCAAACACCCCGGCACGCCGGTTTAGTTTCGAGTCCCGGTCGTGCGTTGCCGTGCGTTGATTGACTTGCGACCGAGCGGCACGGATGGGGTCCGGTGTCCGTCGACGCGACAGATGCTGAGAACGATCCCGAGGACCTGCGCGCAACCCGGCATGACGGCGTACGTCCCTGCAGGATTTGCAGTCCGTCCCCTTGGGCCACTTGGGTACGCCGCCGCGAGTCAGGCGCTGACAGGAGTGGAGCGGGAAACGGGATTCGAACCCGCGACCCCGACCTTGGCAAGGTCGTGCTCTACCACTGAGCTATTCCCGCAACACCGACTTCCGTACGACCAGCGAGGAGTCTATCACGACTCCTCAGTCTCCCGGAGCGCTTCGGCGGCATCCTCGGGAGGCATGGGGTTGATGAAGAAGCCACTCCCCCATTCGAAGCCGGCGACCCGGGTGAGAATCGGCATGATCTCGAGGTGCCAGTGGAAGTGGTCCAGCACCGAGTCGTGCAGGGGCGCGCTGTGCAGCATGAAGTTGAAGGGCGGGTCCTTCAGAACGCCGTTCATGCGCTGAAGGAAGTCGCGCAGCAACCTAGCGAGGCCGCGGAGGTCGTCGTTGCTGGAGTCCTCGAAGGCGGCACGGTGACGACTGGGCAGGATCCAGCTCTCGAAGGGGACCCGCGGGGCGAACGGCGCGAGGGCCACGAAGCCGTCGCGCTCCACGATCATGCGGACCCGCGCCCGGCGCTCCTGCCGCACGATGTCGCACCAGACACAGCGCTCCTTCATCTCCCAGTACTGCCACGCCCCCTGCAGCTCTTCCGTCACCATGATCGGTGTGATCGGCGTGGCGATGAGCTGGGAGTGGGGATGCTCCAGCGAGGCTCCCGCGGCCTCCCCGTGGTTCTTGAACACCAGGACGTACTCGAAGCGCGGGTCCTTCTTCAGGTCGTGCAGGCGCTCCCGGAAGGCGACGAGCACGTCGGTCACGGCCTCCACCGACATGGTGGCGAGCGACGCGTCGTGGTCGGGCGTCTCGATGACGACCTCGTGCGCCCCGACCCCGCTCATGCGATCGAAGAGTCCCTCGCCCGATGGCTGCAGCTCACCCTCGATGCGCAGGGCGGGAAATTTGTTCGCGACCACGCGATAGGACCAGCCCGGTCCGTTGATGCGCCCGTCGCGGCGCCCGGCCAGGATCTCGGGCGGCGTCTTCTCCTCCTGTCCCTCGCAGAACACGCACGGGCCACCGCGTCGCGGCGGCGACTCGCGGTGGAAGTCCGACGGACGGCGGCCGCGCTCGGTGGCGATGATCACCCAGCGGCCCACCACCGGGTCCTTCCGGAGCTCGGGCACGGCTCAGCCGTCCTCGCGCGTGGTGGCGCGCCCGAGCAGCGTGGCGAGCGCGTCCGCGGGCGGCTTGCCCTCGAACAGCACCGCCGCGACCTCGACACAGATCGGCATGCGGACGTCGTGACGACGGGCCAGCGCGATGGCCGACCTGACGGTGCGCGCGCCTTCCGCGATCATGCGCGTGGCCGACTCGACGTCGGCGAGGCTGCGTCCCTCGGCGAGGGCCAGGCCGAGGGATCGATTCCGCGAGAGGCCGCCCACGCAGGTGAGCACGAGATCGCCCATGCCGGCGAGCCCCGCCAGCGTGCCGGGCGCACCGCCCATGGCCACCGCGAGGCGCGTGATCTCGGCGAGCCCGCGCGTGATCAGAGCGGCGCGCGCGTTGTCCCCGAGGGCGAGGCCGTCCGCGATGCCCGTCGCGATCGCCACCACGTTCTTCAGCGCGCCGCCGACCTCGACGCCGATCACGTCCGCATTCGTGTAGAGACGGAACTCGCGGGATCCCAGTCGCTCCTGCAGGTCGCGTGCGAGCCCCGCGTCGGCCGCCGCCACGACGGCGGCGGTGGGACGCGCGAGCGCGACCTCGCGGGCGAACGTCGGCCCCGACAGCGCCGCCATGGGTGTGGACGGAAACCGTTCCGCGAGGACTTCCGTCATCCGGGCGTGGGTGATCGGATCGAAGCCCTTGGTGGCCGAGACGATCGGCACGCCCGTGCGCGGCGCCTCCAGTCGCTTCGCCGTCGCGGCCACGAATTCCGACGGCACCGCCACGACGACGACGTCGGCGTCGGCGACCGCTCCCGCCGCGTCGTCAGTGACGTGAAGGTCCGGCGGGATGTCCACGTCGGTGAGGAAGTACGGGTTCCGTCGCCGCGTACGGATCCCCTCCACGACCTCCGGCTCGCGCGCCCACAGGTACGTCGCCATGCCGGCGCGCGTGAGATGGATCGCGAGCGCCGTGCCCCAGCTTCCCGCGCCGACGACGGCGACGGTCACCCTCACCCCGTCACGACGTCGCACGCGCGCCGAGCCGTCGCTCGTTGCCGGCGAGGAGTCGCGCGATGTTGTCGCGGTGACGCATGACCACGATCATGGCCACCGCGAGCGCGGCGAGGGCATGCGAGGCGGGGTAGCCGAGCAGCGCCGCGCCGAGCGGAACGCACAGCGCGGCGGCGATCGAGGCCAGCGAGACGTAGCGAAACGACGCGGCGATGACGATCCACACGAACGCGGCGGGCGCGGTGGCCCACGGGACCAGGTGCAGCAGCGCGCCCAGCCCCGTCGCCACCCCCTTGCCGCCGCCGAAGCGCAGGAACACCGACCAGCAGTTGCCCGCGACGGCCGCCGCCGCGGCGACGGCGGTGATGCGAGGATCACGACCGATCGCGTCGGCGGCGGCCACGGCGATGAAGCCCTTGACCACGTCACCGATGAGTGTCGCCGCCGCCGGCCCCCGTCCCAGGGTCCGGAGCACGTTCGTCATCCCGATGTTGCCGCTGCCGTGCTGCCGGATGTCGGCGACGCCGAAGGCGCGCGCGACCAGGAAGCCGATGGGCACCGCGCCGACCAGGTACGCAACCAGGACGGCGACGACCGCCGTCACGACCAACGGTCTTCTTCGGGAACGATGGCGCGGTAGTCGGCCTTGCGGAAGAAGCGGTAGAAGTAGTCGACGGCGGAGAGCACCGTCAACCCCACGGCGGCCCACAGCACCGCGGTGGCCACGACATGGAATGCGGGCGCCCCGAACCCCTTCTCCACGATGAGCATGGTCACCGCGCAGTACTGTCCGACCGTCTTGTACTTGGCCAGGCGCGAGGCGGGCACGATGGTGCCGACGCTGGCGGCGACGGCACGGAGCCCGGTCACTGCCAGCTCGCGCCCGACGATCACCACGACGATCCAGCCCGCGACCTTGTCGATCTGGAGCAGCGACACGAGAGCGGCCGCCACGAGGAGCTTGTCCGCGATGGGGTCGAGCATCGTCCCCAGCGTGGTGACCTCGTTGCGACGGCGGGCCAGCATGCCGTCGAGCCAGTCCGTCGTGGCGGCGAGGCCGAAGATGGCCGCGGCGATGAGGGCGTGGACTCGCGAGGACGAGATCAGGAACAGGATCACGAACGGCACGAGCACGATGCGGGAAATCGTGAGGCCGATGGGCAAGTTCACCGCGACTCTCCGTTGTGCGCCCGAGTGAGCCGTCGTTCCCGACCGCGCGTCATTATCGAGGTCCCCCGACGACCTTGTCAACGTTGGGGAGGAACACGGGCACCAGCGACGACGCGTCGAGCTCGAGGCACGCCGCCACGTCGGCGGCGCGGCCGGAGCGACGAAGATGACGCGCCCACGCCGAGTCCGTGCCGAGACGCGCGACGTCGCCGTGATAGCCTGCCGCCTCCGCGCGCGCCTGCTGCGCGGCCGCGCTGAGTACGGCGTGCGGGACGCGTCGCGCGACCGCGTCGACCACCAGCCCCGCACATACGTGGTCTTCCAGCGACTTCGCGCCCCGCTCCCCCGCGCAGACCACGGTCAGATCGCGCCCCTGCGACACGGCCCAGTCGGCCGCGGCCGACAGGTTCACCACGGCGGCGACGCCGATGCTGGCGGCGTTCCGGCAGGCGAGCAGCGCGCGCGTGCCGTTGCTGGTGGTGAAGATGACGATCTTCCCTGCCACGCGGGCGCGCGTCATGTCGAGCGGTGAGTTGCCGAGATCGAAGCCGGGAACGGTGTCGCCGCGACGCTCCCCCGCGAGCACGGCGCCATTGCCCGCCGCCGCGCGCCGTCGACGCGCCTCGGCGGAGTCGCCGACCGGCTCGATGGCGGCGGCGCCGTTGGCGAGGGCGAAGATCATGGTCGTACTGGCGCGCAGGACGTCGATGACGAGCGCGGTCTGCCCGTCGAGATTCGTCGGCACCACGCTCTCCACAGTGACGGCGACGTCGATATTCACTGCTGACGGAAGGCTCGACGCCCCCCACACCCCCCGGCTCGGAGACGGCGGGGCGGAGCCGCGCCGCGCCTCGGGGAGGGTCGACGCACCGCTATCGTGACGTCCCGGTGGTGGTGCGGTCGCGCAGCGCGCGGATGCGGAGGCGGAGCGCGTTGAGGTTGATGAATCCCTCGGCGTCGCGCTGGCGGTAGACGGAGTCGCTCTCGAATGTCGCGAAGTCCTGACGGTAGAGCGACCGTGGCGAGCGTCGGCCCGCCACCGTGACATTGCCCTTGTAGAGGCGGAGGCGCACGGTGCCGGTGACGTCGCGCGCGCAGTCGTCCATCAGGCGCTGCAGCGTCTGGCGCTCGGGCGCGAACCAGAAGCCGTAGTACACCATCTCCGCGTAGCGCGGCACGAGGGCGTCGCGCATGTGCAGCACCTCGCGGTCGAGCGTCAGGGACTCGAGCGCGCGTCGCGCCACGTGCAGGATCGTGCCGCCGGGCGTCTCGTACACTCCGCGCGACTTCATGCCCACGAAGCGGTTCTCCACCAGGTCGATCCGGCCCACGCCGTGTTCGCCGCCGATGCGGTTGAGCGCGGTGAGCAGGTCGACGGGACCGAGCGCGCGGCCGTCCACGGCGACGGGATCGCCGTCGCGGAACTCGATCTCGACGTACACGGCAACGTCGGGCGCGGCCTCGGGCGACTGGGTGAGCTGGAACATCTTGTCCGGTGGCTCGGCCCAGGGATCCTCGAGAATCCCGCCCTCGTACGAGATGTGAAACAGATTCCGGTCCGTGCTGTACGGGCGTTCCGCGGTGACCGGCACGGGGATGCCGTGGCGCTCCGCGAACTGCAGGAGGGCCGTGCGCGAGTTCAGATCCCACTCGCGCCACGGCGCGATCACGCGCAGGTGCGGCGCGAGCGCCGCGTACGTCAGCTCGAAGCGGACCTGGTCATTCCCCTTCCCCGTCGCGCCGTGGGCCACCGCGTCGGCGCTCGCCTTCTGCGCCACCTCGACCTGGGCGCGCGCGATGAGCGGCCGCGCGATCGACGTCCCCAGCAGGTAGCCGCCCTCGTACACGGCGTTGGCCCGCAGCATGGGGAAGATGAAGTCGCGCACGAACGCCTCGCGCAGGTCGACGATGTGCACGTCGACCGCGCCGGTGCGCAGGGCCTTCTCGCGGATGGGGATGAGCTCCTCGCCCTGGCCGAGGTCCGCGCAGTAGGCGACGACCTCGCAGCGGTACGTCTCGATCAGCCAGCGCAGGATGACGGAGGTGTCGAGGCCTCCGGAGTACGCGAGAACGATGCGCTTGGGATCAGACATCGTCGAGCGATCCGCCCAGGAGGGCCAGGATCAATGCCTTCTGCGCGTGCAGGCGATTCTCGGCCTGATCCAGCACGACGGAGTGCGGACCGTCGAGGACGCCCTCGGTGATCTCTTCACCGCGGTGCGCGGGCAGGCAATGCATCACGAGGGCGGACGGCTTGGCGAAGCCCACGAGCGCCTCGCTGATCTGGTACCGCGCGAAGGCCTCGCGTCGCGCCTCGCGCTCCCCCTCCTGCCCCATGCTCGTCCACACGTCGGTGTAGAGCACGTCCGCGCCCTCGGCGGCCTCGCGCGGATCGACCGTCACGGTCACGTTGCCGGGGAGGCGTCGCACCGCGGCGAGCACGTCGGGCGATGGCTCGTAGCCGGGTGGAGACGCGACCACCATGGACGCGCCGAGCAAGCCGCCGAGCAGCAGCAGCGAGTGGCAGACGTTGTTGCCGTCGCCGATCCACGCGAACCGCATGCGCGCGAGATCGACGCCGCGCTCCCACAGCGTGAAGAAGTCCGCCACCGCCTGGCAGGGATGCTCGTAGTCGGACAGCGCGTTGATGACCGGCACGGTGGCGTGCTGGGCGAGCGCCTCGATGGTCGCGTGGGAGAACACGCGGGCCACGATGCCGTCGACCCACCGGGACAGGTTGCGCGCGACGTCGGGCACGGACTCCCGCGTGCCCAGCCCGATCTCGCTGCCCGCCAGGTACACCGCGCGCCCGCCCAGCTGCACGACACCGACCTCGAACGTCACCCGCGTGCGCAGCGATGGTTTCTCGAAGATGAGGGCCAGCGTGCGCCCGGCGAGCGGCGCGCTTCGCGCGCCCGACTTGAGACGCTCCTTGAGGGCGGCCGACGTCGAGAACGTGGCGAGGGCGGATTCGCGTGTGAGGTCGGCACAGGAGAGGAAGTGCTTCACAGGGTCGCCCGCAGCGTCTCGAGGGCGCGGTCGCAGTCGCGCTCGTCGATGACGAGGGGTGGCGCGAGCCGCACGACCTTGTCGCCCGCGCTGAGCACCAGCAGCCCCTGCTCGCGGCACGCGTCGACGACGGGCCCCGCCGCCTTGTCGATCTCGATCCCGATCAGGAGCCCCCGCCCGCGAACCTCGCGCACGGCGCCGCCCGGGAACCCGCGCAGGGCGTCCGTGAGATAGCGGCCGAGACGCGCGGCCCGGTCGGCGACCTTCTCGTCGATCACGGTCGTCAGCGTGGCCAGCGCGACCGACGTCACGAACGGCGTGCCGCCGAACGTCGAGCCGTGCGTGCCCGCGGTCATCACGGACGCGACGTCCTCGCGGGCGAGCGTGGCCCCGATCGGGACGCCGTTGGCGAGCGCCTTGGCCAGCGTCATCACGTCGGGCGCCGCGCCGGCGTGCTCGTAGGCCCACAGGCGTCCCGTGCGCGCCATGCCGGTCTGGATCTCGTCGAAGATCAACAGCACGCCGGCGTCGTCGCAGAGCTTGCGCAGCCCCGGCAGATAGCCGTCGTCGGGCACGTGCACGCCGCCCTCGCCCTGGATGGGCTCGACGAGGATCGCGCAGGTCCGGTTGTCGATGGCGCGCTCCATGGCGCGCAGGTCGTTGTAGGGCACGTGCTTGAAGCCCGGCACCATCGGCTCGAAGCCGTGCTGGTACTTCTCCTGCCCGGTCGCCGACAGCGCCCCGAGCGTCCGGCCGTGGAACGAGTTGCGGGTGGCGATGATCTCGTAGCGATCGGAGGCGCCGCGGTCACGCCCGTACTTGCGGGCGAGCTTGATGGCCGCCTCGTTGGCCTCCGCGCCGGAGTTGCAGAAGAAGACGCGGTCGGCGAAGGAGTGCTCGCACAGCAGCTTGGCGAGATGGATCTGCGGCGCGGTGTGGTAGAGGTTCGACACGTGCAGCAGCGTGGTGGCCGCCTCCCGGATCGCGCCGGTGACGCGGGGATGGCAGTGACCGAGATTGGCCACCGCGATGCCGGCGCCGAAGTCCAGGTACTCGCGCCCGTCGGTGTCCCACAGCCGCGCGCCCTCGCCGCGAACGATGCAGATGGGGGCGCGGCTGCCGTAGTTGGGCGTGTGGTACTTCGCCGACCACCCGAGCAGCGTCTTCGTGTCCATGGGATCTCCCGCGGGAAGGATTTCGGTCGCGGCGCTACAGCACGATCTCGGTGCCGACGCCCTCGCGCGTGAAGAGCTCGAGCAGGATCGCGTGGGGCACCCGGCCGTCGATGATGTGGGCCTTGGCCGTGCCGCCCTCGAGCGCGCGCAGCGACGACTCCACCTTGGGCAGCATCCCGCCGTCGATCACGCCCTCGCGCATGAGCCGCTCCGCTTCCTTGCGCGACAGCGTGCTCACGAGGCTGCCCGTGGCGTCCTTGATCCCCGCCACGTCGGTCAGATGGATGAGCTTCTCCGCTCCGAGCGCGGCGGCAATCTCGCCCGCGGCGAGGTCGGCGTTGATGTTGTACGTCTCGCCCGCGTCGCCCACGCCCACGGGCGCGATCACCGGCGTGTAACCGTTGTCCTCGAGGAGGCGGATGGGCTCCGCGTTCACCGCCACCACGTCGCCGACCAGCCCGATGTCGACGCTCTCGCCGTTCGGTCCCCGGTGCAGCCGTCGTCGCGCGCGCAGCAGCCGCGCGTCCTTGCCGCTCAGCCCGACGGCCTTGCCGCCGTGGTGATTGATCAGCGCGACGATCTCGGAGTTGATCTTGCCAACCAGCACCATCTCGACGACCTCGATGGTGTCGGGATCGGTGACGCGCATGCCGCCCACGAAGCGCGGCTCCTTGCCGAGCCGCTTCATGAGCGCGCCGATCTGCGGTCCCCCGCCGTGGACGATCACGGGATTGATGCCGACGAACTTCAGGAGGATGACGTCGAGCGCGAACGGCTCCTTGAGGTCCGCCTCGTCCATGGCCGAGCCGCCGTACTTGATGACGACGGTCTTGCCGCGGAACTCCCGGATGTAGGGGAGAGCCTCGAGCAGGATCTCGGCGCGGCGCTGGCCGTCGGCGTGCGTCTCCGTCACAGGATGTACCGGGAGAGATCCTGGTCGCGCATGATGTCGGCGAGACGCGCGTGCACGTACCCGGCGTCGATGGTGATCTCCTTGGCCGGGAGATCGGGCGCGTCGAACGAGACGTCCTCGAGCATCTTCTCCATGATCGTGTAGAGCCGTCGGGCGCCGATGTTCTCCGTGCTGGCGTTCACCCGCATGGCGATCTCCGCCACCGCCTCGACCGCATCGGGCGCGAACGTCAGCGTCACGCCCTCCGTCTTCAGGAGCTCCACGTACTGCGTGATCAGCGCGTTCTTGGGCTCGGTCAAGATGCGGACGAAATCCTCGCGTGTCAAGGGCTCCAGCTCCACCCGGATGGGGAAGCGGCCCTGCAGCTCGGGGATCAGGTCGGACGGCTTGGCGACGTGGAAGGCGCCCGCGGCGATGAACAGGATGTGGTCGGTGCGCACGATCCCGTACTTGGTCGTGACCGACGACCCCTCGACGATGGGCAGGAGGTCGCGCTGGACGCCCTCGCGGCTCACGTCGGGCCCGTGGCTCGCCTCGCGCCCGGCGATCTTGTCGAGCTCGTCGAGGAAGACGATTCCCGAGTTCTCGGCCCGCTTCACGGCCTGCGCCACGACCTCTTCCATGTCGACGAGCTTCTGGGCTTCCTCCTGGATGAGCAGGCGGCGCGCCTCGGCGATCTTCACCCGCCGCTGCTTGGTGCGCGTCGGCATGAGATTGCCCAGCATCTCCTTCAGGTTGATCCCCATCTCCTCCATGCCGTGGCCGGACAGCACCTCGATCATGGGCATGGCGGTCTGCTGGGTCTCGAGCTCGACCATCCGGTCGTCCAGTCGGCCCCCGCGCAGCTGGGCGCGCAGCTTCTCCTTGGTCGCGTCGCGCGAGGCGTCGGGCGAGATCTCCTCCAGCGAGCCACTGGAGTACGGCTCGTGGGCGCGGCGTGGCAGGAGGAGATCGAGGATCCGGTCTTCCGCCAGCTGCTCGGCCTTGTCCTGCACCGCGCTCATCCGCTCCGACTTCACCATGTTGACGCTGAGCTCGGTGAGCTCGCGGATCATCGACTCCACGTCGCGTCCGACGTAGCCGACCTCGGTGTACTTCGACGCCTCCACCTTGATGAAGGGCGCCTGGGCGAGGCGGGCGAGCCGGCGTGCCACCTCGGTCTTTCCCACGCCGGTCGGTCCGATCATGATGATGTTCTTCGGCGCCACCTCGTCGCGGAGCTCCGCGGGCAGGCTCTGCCGTCGCCAGCGGTTCCGGAGCGCGATGGCCACCGCGCGCTTGGCCTTGCCCTGCCCCACGATGTAGCGATCGAGCTCCTTGACGATGTCGGCCGGGGTGAGATTCATGAGGCGAGGACCTGCTTCATAACTCCTCGACGGTGACGGTCTCGTTCGTGTAGACGCAGATCGACGCGGCCACCCGCATGGCCTCGGTCACGATGGCCTTCGCGTCGAGATCGGAGTGCGCGACGAGCGCGCGCGCCGCGGCCAGCGCGAACGGACCGCCCGAGCCGATGCCGATGAGCCCGTCGTCCGGCTCGATGACGTCGCCCGTGCCGGAGACGATGAACGAGTGCTCGCGATCCGCCACGGCGAGCAGCGCCTCGAGGCGCCGGAGCACAC
>JBKPPN010000078.1:0-13340 GCA_046733575.1 Candidatus Methylomirabilota bacterium
GGGACGCGCGCGCGGCTTCTCTACCACCGCGTGGTGCTGGCGCTGGAGCGGCGCGTCCTGACGCGCACGCCGGAGATCGTCGCCATCGCGCGCATGGGCAAGGCCGAGATCGAGCGGCTCTACGGCGTCCCGCCTCGTCGCGTGACCGTCGTCTACAACGGGGTGGACCTCGAGCGGTTCCATCCTCGCCGTCGCCCGGAGCTGCGGGACGCGGCCCGGCGCGAGGCGGCGGTGCCGCTCGACGTCCCGACCGCGCTGTTCGTCGGCAGCGGGTTCGAGCGCAAGGGGCTCGGCACCGCGATCGCCGCGCTCGCTCGCGGCGCCGCGTCGCGCCGCCTTCTGGTCGTCGGCAAGGGGCAGCGCAGCGCGTACGACGCGCTCGCCCGGGCGCGCGGCGTCCACCATCGCGTGGTCTGGCTCGGCCCGCGCGCCGACATCGATCGCTGGTACGCGGCGGCCGACGTCGTGGTGCTGCCCACGCGCTACGAGCCGTTCGGCAACGTGCACCTGGAGGCGCTCGCCTCCGGCGTGCCGGTGGTGACGACGACGTGCGCGGGCGGCGCGGAGGTTCTCGCCGACCCGCGCGCCGGCGCGGTGTTGCCGCCCGATGACGACGTCGGGATGGCCGCCGCGATGGACGCCCTCGGCGCGGAGGATCCCGGCGTGCGCGCGGCCGCCCGTCGCTGCGCCGAGCCGTTCACCTACGCGGCCCAGGTGGCCGCGCTCACCGCGATCTATCGCCGTCGCGTCGCGGAGAACGTCCGTGCACCTTGAGGCGCGCGCGCCTTCGGCTTACACTCGGGCGGTGGTCTCACGCCCCGCGCTCTTCGCCGATCGCGACGGCACGCTGACCGACGTCGGGCCCGTGAACCATCCCGGCCGCCGGCATGTGCGGCGGCCCCCGCCCCCATCGTTCCCCGCGCGGGCCGCGTGAGCGCGGTGGCGGCCCGCCTCCGCGCCATCGTCGACGCCTTCCCGCACCGCACCGTCATCGTCGTCGGCGACCTGCTCGTCGACGAGTACGTCTTCGGCAAGCCGGCGCGCATCTCGCGCGAGGCGCCCGTGCTGATCCTCCGCTTCACCGAGCGCGAGGTGATGCTGGGCGGTGCCGCGAACGCCGCGAGCAACGTCCATGCGCTCGGCGCGCGCGTGGTGCCCGTGGGCGTGCGCGGGGCCGACGCGGCAGGCGAGGAATTGCTGGCGCTGTGCCGCGCGGCCGAGATGACGACGGACGGCGTCGTGGCCGAGCCCGGCCGCCGCACGCCGATGAAGACTCGCATCATGGCCGGCGGTTACCAGGCCACGCGCCAGCAGATCGTGCGTCTCGACCGCGAGCCCATCGCGGACCTCGCGCCCGCCACGGAAGATGCCATGCTGACGCGCCTCTCCGCCCTCGGGCACGGCGCGGATGCGATCGTCGTCTCCGATTACGGCTACGGAACCGTGACGCCGCGCGTGTTCGCGCGCGTGCAGCAGATCGCGCGTGACGTCGACATCCCGCTCACGGTCGACAGTCGGTACGAGCTCCCCCGCTTCGTCGGTGTCACGGCAGCCACGCCGAACGAGGCCGAGCTCGAGCAGCTCACCATGATGCCGGTCGACGACGATTCCTCGGTGGAGAAGGCGGGACGTCAGCTCCTGGACCGTCTCGGCGCCCGCCTGCTCCTCGTCACGCGCGGCAGCCGGGGCATGGTGCTGCTGGAGCGCGACGGGCCGACCACGTTCATCCCGATCCACGGCACCGACGAGATCGCCGACGTGACGGGCGCGGGGGACACGGTCATCAGCACGTTCACCACCGCGCTCGCGTGCGGCGCCGCCCCCGGGGACGCGGCGACACTCGCCAACATCGCGGGCGGTCTGGTCGTCATGAAGCGCGGGACGGCGACGGTCACTCCTGCGGAGATCCTGCAGGCCCTGGACGCGGCGGGATGACAGGGGCGACCGGATGACGCTCGACGTCGACGGCGCCGCCCGTCTGGCCGAGCGCCTCCGGCGCGACGGCCAGCGCATCGTCCTCGCCAACGGCTGCTTCGACCTGCTCCACGTCGGTCACATTCGCTATCTCCACGCCGCGCGCCGGCTCGGCGACGTGCTCTTCGTCGGCATCAACGGCGATGCCGCCGTGGCGCGCCTCAAGGGGCGGGGACGTCCGCTCATGCCGGTGGCGGAGCGCGCGGAGATCGTCGGCGCCTTGCGCGACGTCGATCACGTGGTGGTGTTCGACGACGACACCGCCGATGCGCTCGTGAACGCGGTGCGGCCCGACGTGCACGCCAAGGGAACGGACTACACCGAGAGCACGGTGCCCGAAGGCGCCACGGTGCGCGCCGCGGGTGGCCGCGTGGCGATCGCCGGAGACGCCAAGGACCACTCCACACGCGATCTCATCGGGCTCATCACGGAGCGATTCGGGACACCAGGTCGCGCCCCGGCGCGGCGAGGCGGCTCCGCAGCGCCGCGCGGCGGCGGGTCGGCGTGAACGTCGGCATCGTGAAGCTGTCGTCGCTGGGCGATGTGGTGCATGCGCTGCCGGTCGCGGTGAACGTGCGCGCACACCGTCCCGACGCCCGCGTGACCTGGATCGTCGAGGCGCGCGAGGCCGCGGTGCTGCGTGGCCACCGTGCGATCGACAGCGTGATTCCGATCGACACGCGGCGGTGGCGACGCGTGCGACGGCCGGCGGAGCTCGCGACCGTGGTGAGGGAAGTCGGCGCGGTGCGCCGGCAGCTGCACGCGGCCGCGCTGGACGTCGCGCTCGACGTGCAGGGACTGCTGAAGAGCGCTCTCGTGACACGGGCCACCGGCGCCCGCGTGCGCGTGGGATTCGCGCGCGGGCGCTGCCGCGAGCCGCTCAGCGCGCTCTTCACCACGCGACACGTGACCCCGTCCGCAGGCGCCGTGCACGTGGTCGACCAGTACCTCGCGTTGCTCGCTCCGCTCGGCATCGACGCACCTCGTCCGGACTTCGACGTCCCGCGCGACGTCGGCGCGGAGGCGCGGGCGGACGAGTTCCTCGCCGGGAGCGGTCTGAAGCCGCACGATCGGCTCGTGGTGCTCAATCCGGGCGCCGGACGTCCGGAAAAACGCTGGGCGGCCGAGCGATTCGCCGAGCTCGCGCGCCGAGCGCGCGAAGAGGCCGCCGCGCACGTCCTCGTCGTCTGGGGACCGGGGGAGCAGGCGGCGGCCGGGTCGATCGCGCGCGACACCGCCGTCCTCGCGCCGCCGACCGACGTGGTCGATCTCATCGCGCTCCTGCGGCGCGCCAGCGTGATGGTGGCGGCCGACACCGGTCCCTTGCACCTCGCCGCGGCCGTCGGCACGCCGTGCGTCGGGCTCTACGGTCCCACGCGGGGAGAGCGCAACGGCCCGTACGGGCGCGGCCACGCGATCATCCAGAGCGCCGACGGCAGCATGACGGGGGTCACCATTGACGAGGTCCTCGCCGCGGTGCAGGCGCGGCTCCCGTGACGCCGGTGGCACGGCCGCGGCTGTCCGTCGTCGTCATCACGCTCAACGAGGAGACCCGTCTGCGCGACTGCCTGCTCAGCGTGGCGTGGGCCGACGAGATCATCGTCGTCGACGCGCAGTCCACGGACAAGACGTGCTCGATCGCGCGGGAGTTCACCGACCACGTGTTCGTCCGTCCGTGGCCGGGCTTCGCCGAGCAGAAGAACTTCGGTCTCGAGCAGGCGACGGGAGACTGGATCCTCTCGCTCGACGCCGACGAGGAGGTGCCGCCCGCGCTCAAGGACGAGATCCTGGCCACGCTCGCGCGTCCCCACGCCGCGGTCGGGTATCGCATTCCGCGCCGCAACGTGTTCTGGGGACAGTGGGTGCGGCACGGCGGTCTCTATCCGGACTGGCAGCTCAGACTGTTTCGTCGCGGTCACGGCGCCTTCGTCGCGCGCGCTGTCCACGAGTCGGTCCGCGTCGACGACACGGTCGGCCGCCTCGACGGCGCCCTCGTGCACCGGAGCTACCGCGACGTGAGCGACTTCCTGCAGCGCGCGGAGCGCTACGCGACACTGGCCGCCGAGACGTGGGTGGCCGAAGGGCGGCGGTTTCGTCGCCGCGACGTGGTGCTGCGTCCGCTCGGACGTTTCCTGTCGATGTACGTGCTGCGGGCGGGGTTTCTCGACGGCTGGCGAGGCTTCCTCCTCGCGTCGCTGTACGCGTACTATGTGTTCGTCCGCGGGGCCAAGATCTGGGAAAAGGTGAAGGCGTGATGGGGCAGGGCCGTGATCGCGTGCTGTCCGGGATGCGGCCGACGGGCAAGCTGCATCTCGGCAACTACCTGGGCGCGCTCGAGAACTGGGTGAAGCTGCAGGACGAGGCCGACTGCTTCTTCTTCGTCGCCAACTGGCACGCGCTGACCACGGGCGCCGACAACGTCGCCGACATTCCCGGCAACACGATCGAGATGGTGGCGGACTGGCTCGGCGCCGGCCTCGATCCGCAGCGCTGCACGATGTTCATCCAGTCGCTGGTGCCCGAGCATGCCGAGCTGCACCTGCTGTTCTCGATGATCACGCCGCTCGGCTGGCTCGAGCGCGTGCCGACGTACAAGGAGATGGTGGAGCAGCTCGGCCTGTCGTCGCCGTCGTACGGGCTCCTCGGCTATCCGCTCCTGCAGTCCGCCGACATCCTCATGTACAAGCCGCGCTGGGTGCCCGTCGGCGTGGACCAGGTGCCGCACGTCGAGCTCACGCGCGAGGTGGCGCGCCGGTTCAACAACGTCTTCGGTGCCGTCTTCCCCGAGCCGGACGCGAAGCTGACCGAGATCCCGAAGGTGCCGGGGACGGACGGACGCAAGATGTCGAAGTCGTACGACAACGCCATCTACCTCTCCGACGACCGCGACACCATCGTCCGGAAGGTGAAGCCGATGATGACGGACCCCGCGCGCAAGCGGCGCTCCGATCCCGGCAATCCCGAGGTGTGCCCCGTCTTCGACCTGCACAAGATCTTCACGCCATCGGCCGACCGCGAGTACGCGGCCACCGGCTGCCGCACCGCGGGCATCGGCTGTCTCGACTGCAAGGACATCCTGCTCAAGCACCTGCTCCCGCCGCTCGCGGCCATCCGCGATCGACGGCACGCCTTCGCCGAGAAGCCCGAGATGATCGTCGACATCCTGCACGACGGCTCGCGGCGCGCGCGCAGCGTGGCGCAGGAGACGATGGCCGAGGTCCGCACGGTGGCGCCGCTCGCGCCATGACGGCCAGAACGGAGGCCGCGCGCACCACGGAGTCGACCGAGAGCGGCGAGGGCACCCTCCGGCTGCGCGTCGGCGACTTCGAGGGACCGCTCGATCTGCTCCTCCACCTCTGTCGCACCAACGAGATCGATCTGGCGTCGCTGCCCGTGCGCACGATCACCGATCAGTACCTGGCGCATCTCGAGGCCATGGACTTCCGCGACCTGGAGTCCGCGGGCGCCTACCTCGTCATGGCCGCCACCCTCATCTATCTCAAGTCGAAGCTGCTCGTGCCGCCGGAGGAGCCGGCGGAGGAAGAGCTGGACGACGACGCATTCGCCCTCAAGCAGGATCTCGAGGCGCGGCTGCGCGAGTACGCGCGGGTGAAGGCGATGGGGGCGTGGCTGTCGGAGCGTCAGGCCGAGCAGCTCCTGCTGTGGGGTCGACCGGTGAGCGAGCTCCCGGCGCGCGAGGACATCCCCCTCGAGGACCTGAGCGTTCATCTCCTCGAGCGCGCGCTCGTGCGGCTCATCGACGAGCAGAAGCGTCGGCGCCCGCGACAGGTGGAGGACAACCCACCCTCGGTGCTGGAGCGCATGACGGAGATCCTGTCCGTGCTGCGCGACACGTGGTCGCTCTTCTTCTCCTCGCTGGCCGGACCGGAACGCGGACGCCCGGAGATCGTCGTGAACCTGCTCGCGGTGCTGGAGCTCGTGCGCCTCGGGCGGATCCGGGCGGAGCAGACCGAGCTGTTCGGCGACATCGTGATCGAGCGCGTGAGCCCGGACGCCACGGTGACGCTCGAGGAGGCGCCCCTCGACCTGGACGAGCCGCGCGTCGAGCCGGTGACGGACGCCACGGGGAGGGCCAATGCCGAGTAACGTCGATGTCGTGGAGGCGCTGCTCTTCGCCTCGGACGCGCCGCTCGAGGCCGAGCGCATCCGGGAAGTGCTGGATCTCGAGAAGCCGGACGACGCGCGCGCCCTCGTGCGCGACCTGATCGCGCGCTACGAGGCGGACGCGCGCACGCTGCAGATCGTCGAGGTCGCGGGCGGCTTCCGCATGGTCACGCGACCGGAGGTCGCGCCGTGGCTGGTGCGGCTGGCGCGCGCGCGCACGCGGGTGCGGATGTCGCGCCCCGCGCTGGAGACGCTCGCCATCGTGGCCTACAAGCAGCCGGTGTCGCGACCGGAGATCGACGCCGTGCGCGGCGTGAACTCGGAAGGCGTGCTCGACAACCTCATGGAGCGCCGGCTCGTGCGCATCGCGGGGCGGAAGGAAGCGCCGGGGCGGCCATTCCTCTTCGAGACCACGCGCGAGTTCCTCGTCGCCTTCGGGCTGCGCGACATCGCCGACCTTCCCAAGGTCGACGGCGAGCTCGTGCTTCCCGATCTCACCGCGACGAGCACCGACGGCGCGGCGGCGGAGACGGACGCCGAGAGTGGCGCGGAGGGCCGCGCGGACAGCGTCGCGGAGACCGCGGCCGTGAGCGCGCAGAGCGATGCCGACACTGAGGCTCAACAAGATCCTGGCCCAGGCGGGGCTGACGTCACGGCGGGGCGCTGATCGCCTGATTCTCGACGGACGCGTGCGCGTCAACGGCCGCGTCACCCGCGAGCTGGGCTCTCTCGCCGATCCCGCCGCCGACGTCATCGAGGTCGACGGCGCGCGCGTCGCCGCCCCCGAGCGCCCGCGCTACGTGCTGCTGCACAAGCCCGCCGGGTACGTGACGAGCGTCCGCGATCCCCACGGCCGTCCCGTCGTCACCGACCTCGTGCGCGCGGCGGAACGGCTCTATCCCGTCGGACGCCTCGACGCCGACGTCGAGGGCCTCCTGCTCCTGACCAACGACGGCGCGCTGACGCACCGGCTCCTGCACCCGCGCTACGGGCTGCCGCGCGTCTACGACGCGGAGGTCGCCGGACACGTGAGGCCCACCGACCTTCCCCGCTGGCGCGAGGGTGTCGCGCTCGACGACGGATGGGCGCGACCGCTCGCGGTCGCGATTGCGGCGTCCGGTCGGGACGGGAGTCGCCTCACGCTCACGTTCGCGGAAGGCCGGAAGCACGAGGTGAAGCGCTACTGCGAGGCACTGGGGCATCGCGTGCGGCACCTTCGGCGCGTCGCCTTCGGGCCCATCACGCTGGGCGACCTGCCCGTCGGCGCGTCGCGGCCCCTCACGACGCACGAGGTGAGCGCGCTTCGCGCCGCGGTGGGAGGTCCGTCGCCTTGCGCCTCGTCGAAGCCCTAGCCTATAATGGCCGCCATTCCAGAGAGCGACGGCTAGGAGTATCTATGAGCCTGGACGAGTGGCGTTCCAGGATCAATAACCTCGACAACCAGATCTTCGACCTCCTCACCCAGCGCGCCGAGGCCGCCTTCCACATCGGAGACCTCAAACGGGGCAGCGGTCTGTCCGCCTACGCGCCGGAGCGCGAGGCGGAGGTCGTGCGCCGGCTCGCCACGAGGAACGGCACGCGGCTCTCGCCCGACGCCATCCGCGCCATCTGGCGCGAGATCATCTCCGGCTGTCGCGCTCTCGAGGCGTCGATGAGCGTCGCCTTCCTCGGTCCCCAGGCCACCTTCACGCACCAGGCGGCGCTCGCGCACTTCGGCGCCAGCGTCGACTTCCGGCCGTGCCGCACGATCGCCGACGTGTTCGAGGAGGTGGAACGGCAGCGTGTCGACTGGGGCGTCGTGCCGGTGGAGAACACCACGGAGGGCGCCGTCAACGTCACGCTCGACCGGCTGCTCACCACCGACGCGATCATCGCGGGCGAGCTCCGCCTGGACATCGCGCAGCAGCTGCTCTCGCGTGCGCCGGATCTCGCGGGCGTGAAGCGCGTGCTGTCGCACCCGCAGGGACTCGCGCAGTGCCGCACGTGGCTCGGCACGCATCTGCCCGACGCCGTGCTCGAGGATCATCCCTCCACGGCGGGTGCGGTCGAGGTCGCGGCGGGCGATCCCACCGTCGCCGGCATCGCGTCCGAGCTCGCGGGTCGGCTGTACGGGGTGCCGGTGCTGCGCGCGAACATCGAGGACCAGCCCGGCAACTCCACCCGGTTCCTCGTCCTCGGTCGGCGGCACGCCGCGCCGACCGGTCGCGACAAGACGTCGATCGTCTTCGCCATGCGCAACGAGCCGGGCTCGCTGCACCGGATTCTCGAGCCGATGGCGCGTCTCGGGATCAACATGACCAAGATCGAGTCACGTCCGGCCCGGCAGCAGCCGTGGCAGTACGTGATGTTCGTCGACTTCGAGGGACATCGTGACGTGGCGCCCGCCGCGACGGCGCTGGGCGAGATCGGGGAGCGAGCGCTCTTCCTCAAGGTGCTCGGCTCGTACCCCGCGGCCTAAGGAGACAGCATGCACACGCAGTGGGAGTCCCTCGCCAACGAGCACATCCTCGGGATCTCGCCGTACGAGCCGGGCAAGCCCATCGAGGAGACGGAGCGCGAGCTCGGGATCCAGGGCGCGATCAAGCTCGCGTCCAACGAGAACCCGCTCCCGCCCGCCGACCGCGTGCAGCAGGCGATCATCGACGCGCTCAAGACGCTCAACCGCTACCCCGACGGCAGCGGGCATTACCTGCGACAGGCGCTCGCCAAGCGTCACGGCGTCAGCCCCGAGCAGATCGTCCTCGGCAACGGGTCGAACGAGCTCATCGAGCTCGTCGTGCGCACGTTCCTGCGCCCGGGCGACGAGGCCGTCGTCCCGCACCCGTCGTTCGTCGTCTATCCGATGATCGTGCAGGCCGCGGGCGGCATTCGCGTGATGGTGATGCTCAAGGACTATCGCCTCGACCTCGAGGCCATGGCCCGCGCCATCACGCCGATGACGAAGCTCGTGTTCATCGCGAATCCGAACAATCCCACCGCGACCATCGTGACGGCAGACGAGGTCGAGCACTTCATGTCGCGGGTGCCGGAGCGCACCATCGTCGTGTTCGACGAGGCGTACATGGAGTTCGCCCTCGGACCCGACTTCCCGGACGTCCTCGGCTACGTCAAGCAGGGACGCAAGGTCCTGCTGCTGCGCACGTTCTCCAAGGCGGCCAGCCTGGCCGGGCTTCGCGTGGGCTACGGCGTGGCGGACGCCGACGCCACCGCACTCATGAACCGGATCCGCCAGCCCTTCAACGTGAACTCGCTCGCGCAGGCGGCCGCTCTCGCCGCGCTCGAGGACGAGGGCCACGTTCTGGAATGCGTCCGCATGATCGAGGCGGGCAAGCACTTCCTCTACGACGAGTTCAAGACGATGGGGATCAAGTACGTCCCCGCGCGCGCCAACTTCGTCCTGGTCGACGTCGGGCGCAACGCCGCCGACATCTATCACAAGCTCCTGCACCAGGGCGTCATCGTGCGACCGATGACCTCCTTCGGCATGGAGACGGCACTGCGCGTGACCATCGGCACCCCCGAGGAGAACCGGAAGCTGGTGAAGGCGCTTCGCACGGTGCTCGGGAAGGGCGCGTGATCGATCGCCTCGCCGTCGTGGGCGTCGGTCTCCTGGGCGGCTCGGTGGCCCAGGCCGCGCGCGCGACGAACCTCGCCCGCAGCATCGTGGGCGTGGGACGCGACCGCGCACGCATGGCCCCGGCCCTCGCCGACGGCACACTGGACGCGCTGACCACCGATCTCGCCGACGGTGTGCGCGGGGCCGATGCCGTCGTGCTCGCCGCGCCCGTGCTCGTCCTCGAGCGACTCCTGGAGCGCGTCTGGTCGTCGCTCGAGCCCGACGCTCTCGTCACCGACGTCGGGTCGACGAAGGCCAACATCGTGCGCGTGGCCGAGCGTCTGGGGACAACGGCGCCGCGCGCATTCGTGGGCAGCCATCCCATGGCGGGCTCGAACCTCGCCGGCTACGCGGTGGCGCGTCCCGACCTCTTTCGCGACGCGACCGTCGTCGTCACGCCGACGGAGCGGACGGATGCACGGGCCGTGAAGCGCGTGACCGAGCTGTGGGAATCGCTGGGCGCGCGTGTTCTCTCGCTCGACCCCGTCACTCACGACCGCGCCGTCGCGGCCATCAGCCATCTGCCGCACCTCGTGGCGATGGCTCTCGTCGATGCCGTCGAGCGCGGCACTCCGGGCGCCTTCCACGTCGCGGCGCGCGGCTTCAAGGACACCACGCGCATCGCGGCGTCCGATCCGCAGATGTGGCAGGAGATCTTCCTCGCCAACCGCGACGCGTTGACGGCCACGCTCGCCGACTTCCGCGGCGCACTGGACGATCTGGAGCGCCTCGTGCAGGCGGGCGACGCGGACGCGCTGCGCGCCGCCATCGAGCGCATCCGCGTCGTGCGAGAGCGCCTGCCGTGATCCTCACCGTCGAGCCCGCGGATCGCCTCGCGGGCGAGGCTCGCGTGCCGGGTGACAAGTCCGTCTCGCACCGCGCCGCGCTCCTCGCCGCGGTCGCGCAGGGCACCACCGAGATCGAGGGCTATCTCGAGGCGGAGGACTGCCTCGCGACGATCGCGGCCGTGCGCGCGCTCGGCGTCTCCGTCGAGCGCAGGGGCGAGGGCGCGTACCGCATCGTCGGTGTCGGCCGTCGCGGACTCGCCGAGCCCTCCGACGTCGTGGACTGCGGCAACTCCGGCACGATGGCGCGCCTGCTCATCGGGCTCCTCGCGGGCCAGCCGTTCTGGACGGTGATGACGGGGGACGCGTCGCTGCGGCGACGTCCGATGGGCCGCGTGGCCACGCCGTTGCGGAGCATGGGCGCGACGATCGTCGGGCGCGCCGACGGCACGCGCCTGCCGCTCGGCGTGCGCGGCGCCGAACGCGTCGTGCCCATCACGTACGAGCTCCCCGTCGCCTCGGCGCAGGTGAAGTCGGCCGTCTTGCTGGCCGGGCTCTTCGCCGACGCCCCGGTCGTCGTCGTCGAGCCCACGCCGTCGCGGGATCACTCCGAGCGGATGCTGCAGAGCTTCGGCGCCCGCGTCGAGGTCGCCAACGGCCGGATCACCCTGGTGCCGGGCGACCTCACCGCGACACGCGTGAGCGTCCCCGGCGACATCTCGTCGGCGGCGTTCCTGCTCGCCGCGGGCCTGATCGTTCCCGGCGCGAGCGTGAGCGTGACGAACGTCGGCGTGAACCCCACGCGCACGGGCCTGCTCGACGTGCTGGACGCGATGGGCGCCAAGGTGGAGTGGGGCGACGTGACCGCCGGCCCGGAGCCGACCGCGACGCTCCGCGTCCGCTCGGCACATCTCACGGGGGCGTCGGTGGACGGCGCGATCATCCCGCGCATGATCGACGAGTTCCCCGTGCTCGCCGTGCTCGCGGCCGTCGCCGACGGCGTCACCGACGTGCGCGGCGCGGCGGAGCTCCGCGTGAAGGAGTCGGATCGCATCGCGGCCATCGGGCGCGAGCTCGGCAAGATGGGCGTCACGGTCGAGGAGCGGGCGGACGGCTTCCGCATCCACGGACCGCAGCGCCTGCACGGCGCGCGCGTCACGAGCGGCGGGGATCACCGGATGGCGATGGCCCTCGCCGTCGCCGGCCTCGTGGCCGACGGTCCGACCGTCATCGAGGACACCGCGTGCATCGCGACGTCGTTCCCGGGGTTCGTGGCCATCATGAACGCGCTCGCCGGCCGCCCGGCGCTCACGGTCGGCGATGCGAGGTGAGCGCGCGCCCGTGGTGACCATCGACGGACCGGCGGGCGCCGGCAAGGGCACGGTGGCGACGGCGCTCGCGGAGCGGCTCGGCTATCAGCTCCTCGACACGGGGGCGATGTACCGCGCGCTGGCGTGGAGCGTGGCGCGCGCGGGGCTCGCTCCCGACAGCCCGAAGATCGCCGAGCACGTGGCGGGCGTGAAGGTCGAGCTGCGCGACGACCGCGTGTTCGTGGACGGCCGCGACGTCACGGGGGAGATCCGGACGCCGGAGATCAGTGCGCTCACCTCGTTTCTCTCCACGCTGCCCGCCGTGCGGGCCAAGCTCACGCCGCTGCAGCAGGCGCTCGCCGCGCGCGGCGGCGTGGTGCTGGAGGGACGCGACACCGGCACCGTGGTCTGTCCCGACGCGGAGGTGAAATTCTTCCTGGTGGCCTCGGTGGACGAGCGCGCGCGGCGCCGGCACGCCGAGCTGGCCGGCCGCGGCGTCCACGTCGACATGGACACCGTGCGCGCCGAGATCGTCGCCCGCGACACGCAGGACTCGGGTCGTGCCCTGGCGCCGTTGCGCAAGGCGGCCGACGCGGTGGAGATCGACACCACGGCCATGACGGTGGAGCAGGTCGTCGATCGGATGCTCGACGTGATCGACGAGTGGAAGCGATGCTCTACCGGGTCCTGAAGCCGCTCACGGCCGCGCTGGGTCGACTGTACTTCGGACTGGAAGTTCACGGCACCGAGCACGTGCCGCGCACGGGACCGGTCCTGCTCGTGGCCAATCATACGAGTGTGCTCGATCCGCCGATCATCGGGGCGCTCCTGCATCGGGAGATCTCGTTCCTGGCCAAGGCGGAGCTGTTCCGCATCCCGCTCTTCGGCGGCTTCATCCGACGGCTCAATGCCCAGCCCGTCCGGCGCGAGGGGGCCGACGCCCGGGCGCTGCGCGGCGTGCTCAGGGTGCTGGCCGAGAACAAGGTCCTCCTGACGTTCCCGGAGGGGACCCGGGGCGACGGGACGGTTCTGCGCGATCCGAAGGCCGGAGCGGGTATGCTGGCGGTGCTGAGCGGCGCCCCCGTCGTTCCCGTCTACGTCAGTGGGGCTGGACACGCGTGGCCGAGGGGGCGAAAGTTCCCCCGTCCCGCGAAGATCATCGTGCGCTTCGGTCCGGCCCTCACGTTTCCACGACCGGACGGTGGCGATCGACGGAGCTATTACGAGAACGTGAGTCGCGCGATGATGGCCGCCATCGCAGAGCTGCAAGCAGGGCAGGAACGGCCGGCCGACGACCCGAGCGGAATCACTTGCGGACGGCGTCGGCAGCCGCTCAAATACATCCACGGGAGGAACGGGCAGCATGGCAATGGATGAAACACGCAGCAACCTCGGCGGACCGCGAAAGGAGGAAGCGGCCGAGGAACGCATGGAGGACTGGTTCCACGACGCGCCTGCCGGCGGCAGCGAGTTCGAGGAAGGCGAGGTCGTGCACGGTCGAGTCGTCCACGTGGGCACGGGCGAAGTCCT
>JBKPPN010000079.1:0-6014 GCA_046733575.1 Candidatus Methylomirabilota bacterium
CCTCGTGATCGAGCACGACATGGAGTTCGTGCGCCAGATCGGCTCCAAGGTCACCGTGCTCCACCAGGGCGCCGTGCTGTGCGAGGGCCCGGTGGCGCAGGTGCAGGACGATCCGCGCGTGCTCGAGGTCTATCTCGGCAAGCGGCGCGCCGACGCGCACGAGACGGCCCGTGTTGCGGGTTGACGGCCTCAGCGCCGCCTACGGTGAGTCGCAGGTGCTGTGGGACGTCAGCTTCGACGTCCCGGCCGGCTCCGTCGTGTGCCTGATGGGACGTAACGGGGTGGGAAAGACGACGGTCCTGCGCACGGTCATGGGACTGCTGGCGGCGCGCGACGGGCGCGTGTGGCTGGACGACCACGACGTCACGCGATGGTCCACCGATCGACGCGCTCGCGGCGGCATCGGATACGTGCCGCAGGGGCGCGAGATCTTTCCTCACCTCACGGTGGGGGAGAACCTGCGCATGTCACTGCTCGGCTGCGGCCATGCCACGGGGCTGGATGACGCACTCGACCTCTTTCCCAGGCTGCGCCAGCTCCTGGGCCGGAAGGGCGGCGTGCTGTCGGGCGGCGAGCAGCAGATGCTCGCCATCGGCCGCGCATTGCTCACGCGACCCCGGGTGCTCATGCTCGACGAGCCCACCGAGGGCATCCAGCCGTCGGTCATCCTCGAGATCGAGGACGCGCTCCGGCGCATCAAGAAGGAGCTCGGTCTCGCCGTGCTGCTCGTGGAGCAGTACCTTGACTTCGCCGAGCGGCTCGCCGACGCTTACGTCATCATGGCGAAGGGCGCGGTGGTGGCCAGTGGCGCCGTCCGCGACCTGAACCCCGAGACGGTGAAGCGGCACCTCGCCGTCTGAGTCGGGCAGCGGAGACCGGGTCCATGCACCTCACGCCGCGCGAGCAGGAGAAGCTGCTCATCTTCACCGCCGCCGAGCTCGCCCGTCGCCGCCGCGCCCGCGGGCTCAAGCTGAACCATCCCGAGGCGCTCGCGCTCATCACGGCCGAGATCCTGGAAGGCATTCGCGACGGCCGCTCCGTCTCCGAGCTGATGGAATCCGGCACGGCAATCCTCGGCCGCGACGACGTGATGGACGGCGTGCCCGAGATGATCGAGGAGGTGCAGGTCGAGGGCACGTTCCCTGACGGCACGAAGCTCGTGACCGTCCATCAGCCGATCCGCTGAGCCGGGTGGATCGCCCGCCGCGGCGCCGCGGCGACGGAGGCATGCCCGCGTGATTCCTGGCGAGTACCTGCTCGGGGATGGCGACATCGTGGCCAACGAGAACCGGGAGACGGTGGAGCTCACCGTGGCCAACACCGGTGATCGTCCCATCCAGGTCGGCTCGCACTTTCATTTCTTCGAGGTCAACCGCGCACTGCGCTTCGAGCGCGCCAAGGCGTTCGGCATGCGCCTCGACGTGCCCGCGGGCACCGCGGTGCGCTTCGAGCCCGGCGACGAGAAGCGCGTGACGCTGGTCGCGCTCGCGGGGCCGCGCAGCGTGCACGGCCTCAACGCGCTGACGCAGGGCGGAGGGCGCGAGGCGGCGCTGGCGCGCCTGGCGGAGTGGGAGCGCCTGCGGTGACGCGCCGGCTCTCGCGCCGCCAGTACGCCGATCTCTACGGCCCCACCGTCGGTGACCGCGTGCGTCTCGCCGACACCGAGCTGTTGATCCGCATCGAACGGGACTTCACCACGCCCGGCGACGAGGCGAAGTTCGGCGGGGGCAAGGTGCTCCGCGACGGCATGGGCCAGTCCGTGCGCGCCACGCGCGCGGACGGCGTGCTCGACTGCGTCATCACCAACGCCATCGTCATCGATCACTGGGGCATCGTGAAGGGCGACGTCGGCATCCGCGACGGGCGCATCGTGCGCGTGGGCAAGGCGGGGAATCCCGACCTCATGGCCGGTGTCGATCCGGACATGGTCGTGGGCGCCAGCACCGAGGTCATCGCGGGCGAGGGAAGGATCCTCACGGCGGGCGGGATCGACAGCCACGTCCACTTCATCTGTCCGCAGCTCGTCAACGAGGCGCTCAGCGCCGGACTCACCACGCTGCTGGGCGGTGGCACGGGACCGGCGACGGGCACCGCGGCCACCACGTGCACGCCGGGCGAGTGGGCGATCCACCGCATGCTCGAGGCCGCCGAGGCGTTTCCCGTGAACCTGGGATTTCTCGGCAAGGGGAACTCGTCGGCGCCCGATCCGCTGCGTGAGCAGATCGCGGCCGGGGCCATCGGGCTCAAGCTGCACGAGGACTGGGGCACGACACCGGCGGCGATCGACACCGCGCTCGGCGTGGCGGACGAGTACGACGTGCAGATCGCCATCCACACCGACACGCTCAACGAATCCGGGTTCGTGGAGGACACCATCCGCGCCTTCAAGGGGCGGACGATCCACACGTACCACACCGAGGGCGCGGGGGGCGGCCACGCGCCCGACATCCTGCGCGTGGTCGGCGAGCCGAACTGTTTGCCGTCGTCCACGAACCCGACGATGCCGTTCACCGTGAACACGATGGACGAGCACCTCGACATGCTGATGGTCTGTCACCACCTGAGCCCGCGCATCCCCGAGGACGTGGCCTTTGCCGAGTCGCGCATCCGGGCCGAGACCATCGCGGCCGAGGACGTGCTCCACGACCTCGGCGCCATCAGCATGATGTCGTCCGACTCGCAGGCGATGGGACGCATCGGCGAGGTCGTCATCCGTACGTGGCAGACGGCATCCAAGATGAAGACCCAGCGCGGCGCCCTGCCCGGCGAGACGTCGGGCGACGACAACGTGCGCGTGAAGCGCTACGTGGCGAAGTACACGATCAACCCCGCCATCGCGCACGGCCTGGCGGCCGAGATCGGGTCCATCGAGCGGGGCAAGCTGGCCGACCTCGTGCTCTGGAAGCCCGCCTTCTTCGGCGTCAAGCCGGAGCTGGTGGTGAAGGGCGGGCTCATCGCCTGGGCCGCGATGGGCGATCCCAACGCCTCGATTCCCACGCCGCAGCCCGTGCTCTACCGCCCGATGTTCGGCGGCTTCGGGCGCGCGGTCGGCGCGACGACGGTGACCTTCGTGTCCGCGGCGGCGCTGGCGTCGGACGTGCCGGGGCGGCTCGGGCTCGGTCGTCGCGCCGTCGCGGTCAGCGGGTGTCGCAGGATCGGCAAGCGGGACATGATTCACAATGCCGCCTTGCCACGGCTCGAGGTCGATCCGGAGACGTACGAGGTACGCGCGGACGGCGCGCGGCTGACGTGCGAGCCGGCGCGCGTGCTGCCGATGGCGCAGCGGTACTTCCTCTTCTGAGGTTGGCACCATGACCATGCCGATCGCGGTCATCACGCGACCACACCTGCATCTGCACGACGCCGATCTGTCCGCCCTCGACCGCGACACCATCGTGCTCACTGCCGAGGAGCGCCGCTGGTCCCGTCGCCGCGTGACGACGACGGGCGGACGTCAGATCGCGCTCGCCTTGCCCACGGGCAGCGTGCTCAAGCCGGGCGATGTCCTCTACGTGGCGCGCGAATCGGGCTGGTACGTCGTCGTGGAGGCGGCCCGGGAGCCCGTGCTGGCCGTGATGCCGGCGTCGCGCGACGAGGCCATCCGGATCGCCTTCGAGGTGGGCAACCGTCACTTCGCGGTGGCCGTCGACGGCGAGCGTCTGCTCGTGCCCGACGATCCCGCCATGGAGCAGCTGCTCACGCGCATGGGCGTGACGTGGGAGCACACGCGCGCCGTGTTCTCGCCCCTCGGCGTGACGCACCGGCATGACTGAGCTGCTCGCGCTCCTGCAGTTCGCCGACGGGTTGTTTCCCTCCGGCGGGTTCGCGCACTCGTTCGGTCTCGAAACGTACGCCCAGGACGGGCGCATCGCCGATCGCGCGGGACTCGAGGCCTTCGTGGTCGCGCATCTGCGCGGCAGCGCGGGGCCGTGCGATGCGGTGGCCGTCGCCATCGCGGCCTGCTCGGCCGCCGCGATGGCCCCGACGCGCCAGCTCGCCGCGATGCGGACGGCGTGGCGCGAGGTCGACGCGCGGCTCGAGGCGATGAAATGCGTGCCCGAGCTTCGCGCCGCGAGTCGACAGATGGGACGGCAGACCGCGCGCGTGGCGGCCGCGATCTCCGTCGACGGGGCCGTGCACGCGCTCGCGACGGCGATCGAGGACGGCGCGATGCCAGGTCATCACGCGACCGTGTTCGGCGCCGTGACCGGGCGCGTCGGCGTGTCGTCGCACGACGCCGCCCTCGCGTTTCTCTTCGGGACCGCGACGCTGCTGGTAAACGCGGGGCTGCGGCTGGCACCCATCGGCCAGCTCGATGGTCAGCGGACGCTGGCCCGCGTGCGTCCGCTCGTCACCGATCTCGCCCGGCGCGCTGCCGCGGTGGCCGAATGCGCCGTCGATCACCGCCACGCGCTCGACGCCTTGTGGAGCTTCAGCCCCGGCCTCGAGCGCGCGTCGACCGACCACGCCCGTCTCGAGAGGAGGCTGTTCCGCTCGTGATCCCGAAACCACTCAAGATCGGCATCGGCGGCCCCGTCGGATCGGGAAAGACCGCGCTGACCGAGGCGCTCTGCACGCGACTGCGCGACGCCGTCGACATGGCCGTGATCACCAACGACATCTACACGAAGGAGGACGCGGAGTTCCTCGTCCGCCGCGGCGCACTGTCGCCGGACCGCGTGGTCGGTGTCGAGACGGGCGGCTGTCCGCACACCGCCATCCGCGAGGACGCCTCGGTGAACCTCGAAGCGGTGCGCGCGCTGGTCCAGACGTTTCCCGCTCTCGAGCTGCTCCTGGTGGAGAGCGGCGGCGACAACCTGGCCGCCACGTTCAGCCCCGAGCTCGTGGACGCCACGATCTACGTGATCGACGTCGCGGAGGGCGACAAGATCCCGCGCAAGGGGGGACCGGGGATCACGCGCTCCGACCTGCTCGTCATCAACAAGATCGACCTCGCGCCGCACGTCGGCGCCGACCTGGGCGTGATGGCGCGCGACTCTCGCACGATGCGCGGCGAGCGGCCGTTCGTCTTCACCAACCTGCGCACCGGCCACGGCGTCGACACCATCGTGGAGTGGATCCAGCGCGATCTCCTCCTCACGGCGTGATCGCGCCGGCGCGGGTCGGTCGCGACGGCCGCCTGCGCCTCGTCTTCGAGCGCCGCGGCGCCCGCACGGTACTCGCGCGATCGGGATGGACGCTGCCGCTCCAGGTGCTCGCGCCCCTCGCCGTCGACGATCCCGCCACCATCGTCTCCGTGCTGAATCCGACGGGAGGGCTCGTGGGCGGCGACCGCCTCGTGGTCGACGTGGAGGCGGGATGCGAGACGCACGTGTGCCTGACCACGCCGTCCGCGACGAAGATCTACCGGACGAGCGGCCCGCCCGCCGTACAGGAGGCGCGACTCCGCGTGGGCGACGGCGCGCTCGTGGAGTGGGTGCCGGATCACGCCATTCCGTTCGCGGGCTCGGCGTTCCGCCAATCGATCGACGTCGACATGGGCGCGGGGGCCCGGCTCGTCCTCGTGGACGCGTTCTCGGCGGGCCGCGTCGCGCGCGGCGAGGTCTGGCGCTTCGCGACGCTGGAGAGCGCGCTCAGCGTTCGCGATCGCGCGGGCTCGCTGCTCGTCGACCGCTTCGTGATCGACGGCGACGAAGCCTGGAGCGGTCTCGGCCACACCGACGGCGCGCCGTACTTCGCCACCATCGTCGTCATCGGCCCCGTCGACGCGCACGCATTCGCGGACGCGGTCGTCGATCGCGCCGGCGCCGTCGCGGTGGCCGAGCTGGCGCGCGGTGGCGTGCTCGTGCGGTGCCTGGCCCGTGACGCGGTGGAGCTCGCGGCCGCCGTCGAGCTCGTCTGGCGCGTGGCGCGGCGGTCGCTCGTCGGCGTGGATCCGCCCGCGCTCCGGAAAGGCTGAGCGACGGCTGGCGCGTGTGTGGCCTTTCCGTTACACTCGGGCCGTCCAGTCATCATGTTCAACCTGATCCCCAGGGAAGTCCGGTTCTTCGACC